>CAZTVP010000505.1:0-2304 GCA_964616995.1 uncultured Comamonadaceae bacterium | reverse complement strand
TACGGTAATTTTACGCTTAGCAATTTCTTGTGCCAAAGCTTTGGTAGCTGCTATTACAGCGCCTTTAGCGGCAGAATAGTTGGTTTGGCCTGGAGTACCTTTAAGTCCAGAAAGTGACACAATATTTATAATACGACCATATTTTTGAACCAATAATTTTTGAATAAGATGATTGGTAACATTAAAAAAACCGTTAAGGCTTGTATTAATGACATTATCCCAATCTTCTGGTTTCATGTGAACATAGTTTTACGTTTTCCGAGTCTGAGATACAGAAATGAAAACAGACCGAGGCAAAAGAAATAAATTAAATCCACCAGCCAAATGATGTGGATTTCTGCTTCTGCCACTTTTATTAAATAGAACAAAATAGCAATGTAAATGATAATGCATGCTATCTCCACGCACATGGTGATCAGTGTATCACCGAATCCATCTACCGTAGCGAAAAATATGCCGCCCACCGCGAATAAGAGCATGCTAGGAACAAGAACTAGAAACACTAATCTGGCCATTTCTGTGAGCTCTTCTGCCTTAAAAATTTTCATAATGGTCTCTGGAGAAATCCATAAAATGCTGGTCAAAACAAATGTGGCTAAAACACTCATTATCATCATCTTTTTAAGGGTGGGAAGAATGTCTTTTATTCTATTTTCTGCTGAAAGTGTGCTTACATAGGTCTTAGCGGTTCTGTTAAAACCGAAGATGGCTATGAAAGCCAGAAAAAGCATATTTCTGGTGATGTTAGAAACTGTGAGTTCATCTTCTCCCACATTCTCTACCATAATAAAAAAGATGGTCCATGTGCTGAGTGAAATCACTTGGGTAATGGCTATGGGATAACTGAGCAAAACCAGTTCTTTAGGATTTACTATTCTCAGCAGTCTAAAATGTTCTTTCAGGTTATAAGTAATATGATATTTCTGGTTTAGTACATAACCTATGGCAAATAACAAAGCCAATCCTTCTGCCATAGAACTGGCCCATGCTGCACCTAAAACTCCAAGCTCAGGAAACCCAAAATTCCCGAAAATCAAAAGATAATCTAAAATGATATTCCCTATTCCGGTGATGAGAGCCACATAGAATAGCATTCTAGTTCTAGCTATTCCAGAGAAGAATCCATTAAAAACTATGAGAGGAAACAAGAAGAAATATCCCAGAGAACGGATGTTTAAAAAATCTACCATGAGTGAAGCCAATTCTTGACTTTCAAACGCGAATTTTAAAATAGGGTCTACCAAAAAGTAGTATAAACCATAAAGTACAAATGAAGCTATAATGGCTATGTTCAAGCCATTAGACACAATTCTCCCTATGTCTTTTAGTCTGTTTTCTCCAACTCTTCTGGCGGTTAAAATCTGAACACCTGCAGATAATCCCACGCCTATCATAACGCCTACTATGTAAAAAAGTCCACTTTCATTAGCGGCATTAAAGGCTTTGTAATCATCTAAATCTCGGATAAAGAGATTGTCAAAAAACAAGACAAAAAATTGTACAAATGAACCAAGCGCTATGGGAATTGCCACATTTAAAATAGAGCTGTAAGAAGTGTTTATGGCTTCTTTCTTTTCAGGCTCAGTAATATGTTTATCTGTGATTTCAGACATTAATCTACTTGAATCACTAATCCCTTTAAATACTCACTTTCAGGATGGTAAATATTCACCGGATGGTCTGCCGGCTGATGGAGTTGATGAAGGATTCTCACTTTCCTGCCTTCTGCTATGGCTGCTGCGGTAATGGTATTGGTAAATAGCGTTTTGTCCACGGCTTGAGAACAAGAAAACGTAAATATCAGTCCGCCAGGTTTAATGTGATTTATAGCATATGAATTCAGCCTTTTATAACCCTGAACCGCTTTATGCCTTACTCGCTGATGTTTAGCATATGCGGGAGGGTCTAAGATGATGATGTCATAATCCTCATCCATTTCCTTCAAGTAATCTAACGTATCTGAGGCTATGGACTTGTGCTTGGATTCGTCTAATTCATTGGCTTTTACATTGGTATCTGCTAGGTCTAGCGCTTTTCTAGAACTGTCTAAACTATGCACTAAGCTGGCTCCGCGGTGTAATGCATACACACTAAATCCACCTGAATAACTGAACGTGTTGAGTACCTTTTTTCCTTCTGAATACTCACCGAGTAAGTCTCTATTGTCTCGCTGGTCTATGAAGAAACCTGTTTTTTGACCTGTAATCCAGTCGATTTCGAAGGTGTTTCCGTTTTCTAGAGCGCGGTGTGGAGTCTCACAAGAACCGAAGAGGTATCCGTTCTCTACGTCCATTCCATGGTTCT
>CAZTVP010000504.1:0-2313 GCA_964616995.1 uncultured Comamonadaceae bacterium | reverse complement strand
GTGAAGACAGGAGTAAGAGAATTCAATATTCCTGCTAACCCGCTGTCTAGTGTTTCTATGGCTTTGGCAAACAAGAAAGCTGGGATGGCATTTCCAAATAACCCTACTATGGAAATGGGAATCAGTCGATTGGTTTTTAATACTGAAAGACTTCCTAATGAGAATGGCAATAAGGTGAGTCCCGCTATGGTTAACCGCATTCCACCTAAGGCAACTGGTGAGTAAAGCTCATTCCCGCTGGAATCCTTTAAAATTTTGGCCATGAGAATGAAAGAACTTCCCCAAATGAGTGCTAATACTCCTAGCCAAATAATGTTTTTTAACTCCTTGCTCACTGCTGAAAAATGTGATGCAAATTAAGGCGGTTTACATGGGCTAGGAATTACTTTTGTTCTAAAATATTTAGGCATGTATTTCAAATCTATTTTGGCTTTAGCTCTCGTGATTACACTTTTTAGTTGTTCTCCAGAACCTAAGAAAACTAATGAGAATTTAGCTACGGTTTCTCTTTCCATAGAGGGTATGACTTGTAAAGAGGGGTGTGGCGGTGCAATAGCAAAGAACCTGAAAAAACTAGACGGAGTAGATGAAACGGAAGTTCATTTCGACTCTGAAAATCCTATAGATAAAGTAATAGTCACTTTTGACCCTAAGCTAGTAACTGCTGAGGATATGACTGCTAAGGTAGAATCTATAGCAAAAGGAGCATATAAGGTAACATCGGTGAACTAGTTCGGTTTGAATAGCATAGAAGTGCTATCAATATTACTCTGGTTCAAATCACGGTCGTAGATGTAAAACACGTACATAAACGTGTCAAACGGACTGGTGATATCATAATAAGGAGCTGCCACATCATATTCGAAAAACCCCTTTTGAGTTTGATTCTGACCTGTAGGTTCTGCTCTTGGAATGGCTTGGTCAAAATCTGTGGGTAAAAAGAATGGACTAAACGAAGGGAAATCTGGTCCAAAACGCTGCCACTCGCCATTCTGAAGCTCGTAATAATCTACAATCAGATTTTTGTTAAATGGAGCTTGGTCAAATGGAGATTCATCCAAATCTTCTTGGTCTAAACCGAAGTTTCCGTCACCATCTGTGAAATCAACTTTGATGGTTAACATTTGTTCATCTTGAGCTGGAACACTGTTAAAACTTATAGCCGGTTCATCAGGAAAAGACTCTACATTTATGCATGAAAAAAGTAGCCCACTTACTAAGGAGACAGTCAAGATGTATAGGAGTACTTTTCTCATATTTCAAACTTAAGAAACTCAGGATATATCAAGCGTGCCTAAAAGAGAACAATTTATAAAATCCATCTTCAGCATAACTGATGCTCAAAATTTTAACGAGCTCGCTTTGGAAATATTTCATTATCAGTACGAGCACATCTCTATTTATAATGAGTATTTGAATCTGATAAATGTAAAAACTGATTCCATATCACACTTTTCAGAAATCCCTTTCTTACCTATTAGTTTCTTTAAGAGCCATGCCATTATAAAGGAAAAAGAAAAAGCTCAAAAGATATTCAGAAGCTCAGGAACTACTGGTCAAACTACTTCTCAGCATTTCATAAATGATTTAAGCCTATACGAAAAGAGTTTTACCAAACACTTTTACGAAGTCTATAAAGAAGCTAAGGATTCAATTATCATAGGACTGCTTCCCTCCTATTTAGAAAGGAATGATTCTTCACTGGTTTACATGGTAAACGAACTTATAGCTCAAAGTTCTGCTCCACAAAGCGGATTTTATCTTCATGCCAATGATGAGCTATTGAATGTAATTCATGAAGCTCAGAAAGAAGGGAAAGAGGTCATTCTTTTCGGAGTGACATTTGCGCTGCTGGAACTCTGTGAAAAGCACGCTCCGCTCAACTGGAGTCACGTTACGGTAATAGAAACTGGTGGAATGAAAGGAAGAGGAAAAGAGCTAACCAGAACTGAACTTCATGATGAACTCTCAAAAGGTCTTGGATGTAAAAATATTCACTCGGAATATGGAATGACCGAGCTGCTCTCTCAAGCCTACAGCTCAAGTGAATGGTTCACGTGTCCTAACTGGATGAAAGTCTTAGTTAGAGATGTAGATGACCCCTTTGCCCTTTACACTGAATCTAAACGTGGTGGAATTAACATCATAGATTTAGCCAATATAGACTCATGTTCCTTCATAGCCACTGAAGATTTAGGTGAACTTGATGCTAACGGAAGATTTAAAGTCCTTGGCAGATTTGACCAGTCAGAAATAAGAGGTTGTAACCTGATGGTTACTGAACTTTAATGATGTACTTTTTCTTTTTACCTC
>CAZTVP010000503.1:0-2316 GCA_964616995.1 uncultured Comamonadaceae bacterium | reverse complement strand
CAAGTAAAACATTTGAAATTATCCATATAATCTATATCCAAGTAGATAGCATCACACGGAATGCTCAGCTCTCTGAACTTAGAAGTAATGTCTTTTACTTTCTTTTCTGGATAGTAACTCCACTTGCACTGGTGATAGCCAAGTGCCCATAGCGGTGGCAACTGTAGCGGCTTTCCAGTCAAATCTGTGTACTTCTCCACCACATCCATCATGCTTGGGCCGTAGAAAAAGTAGTAATCCATGATTCCTCCATGCGCCCAAAAACTAGTCACATTTTTACGCTCGCTGGCAAAATCAAAAAACGTCTTAAACGAATTATCGAAGAAGATTCCGTAGGCTTTTCCGCTGTGCAATCCTGTGTAAAACGGAATGGCCTTATAAATCGGGTCGGTGTCTTTTCCATAAGCATAAGAATCCGTTACCCAGTTATGAAAACGCTTGCCCTTCATGTTCAGCTGAGAAGGCTTGTCTCCTAGCCCGTAATAAGCCTCACCCTCATGCGACTTTTTACTCATCTTCACTATGTTTCCGCCATGCTCATAGCTCTCTTCCCAGTGAAACCCGAGTTCATCTTCCAGCACCAGTGTTTGGTCTTTCGCATCCAGCATGTTCACCCTGAGGTCAGTTTTACTGATGTTACAAATCACCTTAGAAGTGGTAATCACGTAATGCTCATCAGTTTCAGAGATATCTAAATTGCCATAACCTCTAATGGCTTTTTTGCTAATTCCGTAAGAAAAATCTTCAGGGTCTTTAGGCTCGGTGAGGTATCTGAATCTAAACACGCTATCTCTCATAATGGTAAGCTCTAGCCTTACTCCTCTCTGCGTTGCAAAGTACAGCGTATCCGTCTTCTTCTTAAAATCTATAATTTGGTCAGGAAACTGGTCTCCTTTCTTTTCTAATTCTGTTTTTATAATCATGTGTTGATTAGCTTATTACTAATTATTGATTAATCTTTTTTTGTCGTCAATTATCTGTCTTAACTCTATTAATGGAAATAGACTATCTACTTTTTCTGGTTCTAACTCTACCCAATCTATCCACCCTATCATTGTAGAAACATCATACTCACCTAGCAATCCATCTAATAGAATGTAGATGGCATTCTTAGTCCTATTTTCATTGTCAAAATTTTTGATATTTAGCTCAATGTTTACCTTGTTATCTTCATGTCCATATCTAAATAAGATGTCTGAGTAACTTATGCTTAAATCTCCTATCTGAATCCCATAGTTATCACCAGGAACCCTTTGTCTGAAGGCATAAAATCTCCAGTTATCTATTTCTGGAGCTTTTGAAATTAAATTCTGAACTGTGGGAAAATACTCTTTCACTCCTTCAGCTGAAATGCACATCACTCGAGTACCATCGTTTTGTATTGGACTGAATTCAAAGGTGATTTCAGAACTCACTTTTTTCAATTCATTCGTTAATAATGTGAATAGTTCTTCTTGACTTTCTTCATCGTTTACTTCATGATAGAATTGAGCCTCATGCTTTGTAAACCATTCCCAGAATTTCTCTTCTTTTGATTTTTGACCGAATAACCTAAATCCCATTACCACCAATAATATGAGCAGAACAACTCTTCTCAAGTTTAACTTAATTCGTATTTAAAAACCATTACCCCCATAGGTGCTACCAGAATGCTCATGTGAAACGGCTTTCCATCCCAAGGCTCTGATTGAGCTTTAATCTTTCCTTCATTCAACACGCCACTTCCTCCAAAGGATAAATCATCACTGTTCAGGAGTTCTGTGAGCATTCCTTCTCTTGGTAATCCTATCTTGTAATCTTTGTGAGCTGTAGGTGTGAAATTGCAGACTACCATAATGTCATTTTCTTCGTCATGGCCTTTTCTTATGAAACTTAAAATGGAGTTCTCACTGTCCTGAAAGCTAATCCATTCAAATCCTTCTGGCGAGAAGGCTTTTTCATAAAGCGCAGGCTGAGTCATGTAGACCTTGTTCAGCTCTTTCATGAACCGTTGCAATCCTGAATGTGGCAGATACTCTAATAGGTTCCAATCCAAGCTTTGATTGAAATTCCATTCAGTGTATTGTCCTAGTTCTGCTCCCATAAAGAGTAGCTTGGTTCCTGGATGCATGTACATGAATCCATACATGGCTCTTAAACTGGCAAACCGCTGCCATTCATCTCCGGGCTGTTTGCTCAGAAGTGATTTCTTTCCATGCACCACTTCGTCATGCGAGAGCGGCAACATGAAATTTTCAGTAAAGCCATACGAAAGACTGAACGTAATATTATTCTGATGGTGTTTACGGTAAATAGGGTCTTTGGAAAAGTATTGCA
>CAZTVP010000502.1:0-2327 GCA_964616995.1 uncultured Comamonadaceae bacterium | reverse complement strand
CCCAGAGTACTTCTCCATCTGGTGCCATGCGCTGGATGTAAAAATCTCCGCCTGTGCCTGATTGGGTATTTAAAATGTTACTGCTAATAAAAATTGAGTTATCCTCATTTGTAGAGTTGCAAAAAGCTACAGGAGCGTTAGAGTCAGAATTAGAAGAATATAAATAAGGTGAATTTGTATAGTATTCAAAATTTATATTCCCTCCTTGATTAAGGCTAGTTATAAAGCCTCTAATGGTATCTGCTCCAGAACGATAGCCAATCACACATGTTCCAAACGTTTCATTCAATTCTTTAAGACCAGAATTCGATGTAATTAAATTGAAACCATTATCATAAAAATTCATTGTCTTTTCTAGATACTGACCTTGTAAATCAAACTGAATTAGTGTGAGAGGAATTAAAGATTCACTTCCTTCTGGATGAACCCCGTTACATGAAACTGAATATCCATTTTCATTTTCTATGACTCCTTTAAAAGTAACTGCATTAAATTCTGCTACTTCCCTAATATTAAATCTCTCTTGACTAACTAGGGTCAAGTAAAACACCAAACAGAGTAAAGTGAACAGGCTATTTAATAATCTCGAATACATCTGAACTTAGGATTTTTTCTTTGGAAGTGATTTGATAGCTGTATAATCCGCTAGACCAAGAATCTGTTTGTAAAGTGACCAGAGTTTCATCAGACTTAATTAATCCATTGAATACTAACTTTCCAGCTGAATCATATACTGTAAGATTCAAGTCTGTTTGAGCTTCTGATAGATGGTTGTTAATTTCAAGATTAACTATAACAGAACCAGGGTTAGGATAGATTTTCACACTAAAATCTTCCACTTGTTCAGTCTCTGGAGACCTAAAAGCAAACACGTGATCAGACTCATAGGCTGGAGGGATGAACCATCCATCTTCATTGAAGTCTAGGTATGCCACAGCTTTTTTCCCTGCGGTTGTAAAGAAGTAGTCCACGCGCCCCCTGCCCCCCTGAAGGGGCGATGCTAGCGCACTAGTCAGTTCTCTGTTCAATTTCATGAATATTCACTTTTATTTTTGAAAGTACATCTTCCATGTTATTCAAAACCTCCTGATTTGAAAATCTAAGTTCTTTGATTCCAATATTTTCGAGAGCCTTTGTTCTTTCGTTGTCTTGCAGCATCTGAGTAGAGCTTTCATGGTATTTACCATCCACTTCAATACTAAGTTTTAGTTCATGGCAATAAAAATCTAAAACGTACACATGAACAGGATGCTGACGTCTAAATTTTACCCCTAGCTTTTTCTGTTTTAGTTCTTGCCAAAGCACCTTTTCAGCAGGAGTCATGTTTCGTCTAAGTTCCTTAGCGTTCTTAAAGACCTTCTGAGGCGCCCCGAAATGCATACCAACCGAAGATTTAGACTTGTATTTCACATTTTAAATATAACAATTCCAAGTGGGCTGATGTCCCCTTCAGGGGATTAAGGGGTGAGGGCGAATCTGTCCAAGTGAGGACATGGGGAAGCGTGGCTCTTTAATCACAATCTTCAAGCAGCTTAATTACTAAAAAAGAACATGACAATCGTTCTCCCATTAAAATTGCCACATCCATAATTCAGCCTTATCTTCGCGCATCTTTTTTAAAGGGCTTATTATGGCGCAGAAATACAAGGAATATAAAGGATTAGACCTCCCTGCTCTGGCAGATGAAGTGCTACAAGAATGGAAAGACAGAGGGACGTTTGAAAAATCCATTGCAACGCGTGAAGGAAAAAAACCATTCGTATTCTTCGAAGGGCCTCCGAGTGCTAACGGAATGCCGGGCATTCACCACGTGATGGCGCGTTCCATTAAAGATATTTTCTGCCGTTATAAAACCCTAAAAGGTTACCAAGTAAAACGTAAAGCTGGTTGGGACACGCATGGTCTTCCAGTGGAGCTTGGCGTAGAAAAAGAACTGGGAATTACCAAAGAAGACATAGGTAAGAAAATCACCATAGAAGAGTACAATCAAGCCTGTAGAAAAGCAGTCATGAAGTACACTGATGTGTGGAATGACCTTACCGAAAAGATGGGCTACTGGGTAGATATGGACGACCCATACATCACCTATGAGAACAAGTACATGGAATCTGTGTGGTGGCTGCTGAGCCAACTGCATCAGAAAAAAATGATGTACAAAGGCTACACTATTCAGCCGTATTCTCCTGCTGCAGGAACTGGACTTTCTAGTCATGAGCTGAACCAGCCTGGCTGCTACAGAGATGTAACCGATACCTCAGCCATAGCTCAGTTTACTATAAAAGATGAGAGTCAAGAACAACTAAAGGAATTTATAGAAGAGGGAAAAT
>CAZTVP010000501.1:0-2332 GCA_964616995.1 uncultured Comamonadaceae bacterium | reverse complement strand
TATACTCTGTTGGAATATTCAGTTCCACTAGCACGTTATCCGCTAATTCATGACCAACTCTGTACATGAAGCAGTTTACTGGGTTCACATAGAGCAGCTCTTCATTTAAAAATGTGCTTCCAGCATTGAGTTCAGCGCTGTAATATTCGTAGTAAATCTTTACCAGTGAAGCATCATCTGCTTCTATCTTCCAAGCATCTTTAGTAGTTTTCTGAAATCGGAGTTTTTTACCACTTTCGTCTGTGGCTTTAAAATCTCTGATATTTTTAGCAAAGTTTCCTAACTCATATCTCCCAGGTCTCCAAGCTGGAAGCTCAACTGAAAGAAACGAAGTGCCGTCATGAGGAAATTCTGCGTGAAACTGAATGTACTGTCTGTGAGCATTTTCTACTCCTAGGGTATATTTTATCATAGTATTACTGGCCTAAAACTTCTAAAATAGGTTCTCCTGTGGTTCCGTTTGGCATCTGAATTCTGAGCAGGGCAGCTACCGTGGGAGCTATATCTTTAATGTGAGTTCTGTTGTCTGTAAATCCAGGCGAAATGTTAGTACCATAAAACAGTAATGGCACGTGCGTATCATAAGGATAAGGGCTTCCATGGCTGGTTCCTGTGGTAGGATAACTCATCCAACCTGGTCTAGGAACTATAAGTACATCTCCTGAGAACTTTTGGCTGAACCCATTTTGTAAAATATGCTCTACTCCAGTGGTAAACTGTCCGCCTAATAGTTGTGTTCTGGTCATGCAGAGTTGGACTCCTTCATAACCTAATGCCGCTTCGGCTATGGTATTTTCTATGTCAGTTCTGTCCAGTTCTTCTGCCTTTATAATGGAGTCGTTTAAGAACATTTGGTCATTCGAGTAGTTTTCTACAAGCTCGGTAGTTCCGAATCTGCGGTGCAATGCGGAATCTACCAAACTCCCCACTTTATCCAGTTTAAAATAACCAGCCGGCATTCCTATTTTTTTCAAGTAATTAGGGTTGTGGACTGCTCCGTGGTCTGCCGTTAAGAAGAGCATGTAGTTCCCCTCTCCTACTTCTTTATCTAAGGTTTTCATTAGCCTAGCCAAGTCTCTATCTAATCTTAGGTAACAGTCTTGTGCCTCACGAGAAGCTGGAGCGAATCTATGCCCTACGTAATCTGTAGCACTATAAGACATGGCCAAAAAGTCGGTGAATTGGTCTTGACCGAGGTCTTCGTTTTTTACGCATTGCACCGCCATTTCTGTTACTAAGCTGTTTCCTAATGGAGAAGCTTTTAAAAGGTTAAAACCTCCGTTACTATCTGCCAGCTGCGTGAAATCATACGGAAAAGCAGGTTGAAGTTTACCTGTGAATGGTGCCTCATACGGATTGTTATCCATGATACTCTCATCATAATCCGTTTCATCCAATAGCATTTTCCATCCTTCATTCATAAGTGAATCCTTATAGCCTGAAGCATTGAAGTTTTGAACCCACGCAGGCAATTCATTCATGTAATATGAGGAAGAAATAAAATTCCCTTCATCTCCACCCACGAACCAGTATGCGGCATCTGCTAAATGACCTGCTGGAAGAATAGCTCCTCTGTCCTTTATGCTCACTCCTATGTTCTTAGAGCGCAAATTTGTGTGGAGTTTTAACTCATCTGTTATAGTACTGGTAAGCATATTTCTAGGAGACATTTGTCCAGCTGGTGTCGAGTGCCCGACTCCGTTTACGGTACTATCTCCAGCGCAATATTTGTACTCCTTACTATACTTATCGTACCAGTTGTTTCCTATGATGCCGTGAACTGAAGGTGTAGTTCCCGTGTAAATGGATGCATGACCTGGCCCAGTGTAAGTAGGAGCGTATGAGAAGTGGTGGTTATTACAGATAAACCCATCAGAAATGATTCTTTTGAAGCCATCGTCTCCATAATCGTCCCAGTATTTGGTAATGTAATCATAGCGCATCTGATCTACTGTGATTCCTACGACCAGCTGTGGGCGATTAAGCTGAAAAGAACTTGCTTCTTCCTCTACTTGAACATTTACTATGGTTTCCTGCACTCCACAGCTTGCGACTAACAGAAGTAAAAATGCTCGAAAAATGATTCTCATTATAGTTCGGATTTATTCCGAGGTAAAGGTACGGTTGGAATTTGAAAAGTTGGAAAGTTGGAAAGTTGGAAAGTTGGAAAGTTGGAAAGTTGGAAAGATTAAATCCTTTTTCACGATGGATTCCATGGCTCTGAGCATAGTACATAAAGTTCGAGTTCTTCTCAGTTCACTTTTCACGCTTTTGGATCTCTTTAGACCATTCTCACATATAACACCTTCTTAGTCTCATAGAATTCCTCCTT
>CAZTVP010000500.1:0-2340 GCA_964616995.1 uncultured Comamonadaceae bacterium | reverse complement strand
AAGCAGTGTTTGATTTCTGAGTGTGTATGAAGCTGCTAACTGAAGTTGGCTGGAAGGACTAATAGAGTCTTCTTCATTCAAGTAGAAGTTATAAACTCCAGCCGCACCAAAACCCCATTCTGTCTCCGGAGTATAATACACCGCAGGAGCAGCTATGAAGTAGTTTTTCCTCTTGTTTTCAGTAGTATCTGATGGTTCGTCTAAGGAGTTCTCTTGACCAATAGAATGGAATGCAATTACCATCATCCATACACATAGCCAAATAGATTTCCACTTCATACAGATGTCGAATTTACTACCCGATTCCATACCTTCGGGGTGGTAATTTGAAAAAGTACTCACATTTTGCACCGCTATACTTACTACTCGTTTAATAAGCCCTACGGTTACCTCTCCCAATTTACAGATGAAGGAAGATGGAAAGGATTAAAGCATATTCTAAACCTACCGGAAGATGTGTACAGCGTAGGAAGATTAGATGCAGAAAGTGAAGGACTGCTACTCCTGACTAATGATAAACAAATAAATGCCAAACTCTTACACCCTAAAAACAAGCATTTTAGAACTTATACCGTTCAGGTAGAAAAGGATATTACCGTGGAAGCTATTCAGAAGATCGAACGGCCCATGACCTTACGAATTAATAAAAAGGACTTTACCACACGACCTGCTAAAGCTTCTTTAGCTCAAGCTCCTAGCTACTTGTGGGACAGAGAACCGCCTATTAGAGAACGCAAGAACATTCCTACCTCTTGGTTAAAGCTCACACTTACCGAAGGAAAAAACAGACAAGTAAGAAAAATGACGTCTCATGTGGGATTCCCTACCCTCAGATTAATTAGAGAATCCATAGAAGGCATCCACGTAAGTGAACTTAAGCCTGGAGGAATTAAAGAATGGGATGAATCCGAGTTTAAGAGATTACTGAAATTATAGGCTTTTAAAAAACAGTGATATTAGCAGCATGAAAATAGTGGTCAATTTTCTTCGTTTAATTGGAGTGGTAATAATAGCGGCATACTCTTCTACGCTGGGTTTACTAGTTCGATTATTTACTGGTTCTACAGATAAATGCATAGATACCGCGGTTACACTATTCTCAAACAGTATATTTTTTATATCTAATACAAAATTGGAGGTATCTGGAAATAGAGACATAGAAAGAAGTCCAGGTAAAATTTACGTATCTAATCACGAGAGTCACTTTGACCCACCTGCATTAGCATTGGCTTGTCCTCACACCCTTTACTTCATAGCTAAAAAAGAGTTGAAATATGTCCCGTTTATAGGATGGTACATTTGGCTCAGCGGAATGATTTTTATAGATAGGAAGAATAAATCTAAGGCCACGGAATCTATAAGAAAGGCTGGAGAAAAAGTAAAGAACGGAAAGAATGTTATCTCCTTTGCTGAAGGTACGCGTAGCAAAACAGGAAAACTCAACCAGTTTAGAAGAGGAGCGTTTAAAATGGCACTCAGTCATGGATTAGACATAGTTCCAGTAGGAATAGCAGGAAGCCGAGAAGTACTAGCCAGTGGAAGCATGCAAATTAATGCTGGTAGAACCATTAAGGTCAAACTTGGAGAAGTGCTAAAGGCTGAAGATAACGCCCAATTAACCGTAGAAGAACTAGCAGCTAAAACCCAGCAAATAGTGGCAGGACTTATCTCTGATTTAAAAACCGAAAAGAACTCTTGAACAGAACCTACTTAGCACATCTCAGCAGATTAGGAGTAGGTCCTAAGGCATCTCTTTCAGAAATTAAGAAAGCCTACAGGTCTAAAGCCAAGCATCTTCACCCAGATATAAATCCCTCTAAACAGGCAGAAGAACAGTTCAGAAGATTAAAATCATCTTATGATTACATTTTGGCTTACAAAGCACTGAAGCTCAAATCCAAACCGAATCAAGGTAAAATTGATATGCCTGAAGAAGAGCTCAAGAAAAGATATGGTTCTTCTAAAGGATTTGATTACGAGCAGACCAAGCAGCGCAGGGAAGCTGCACAAAAAAGAGCTGAAAAACTCAGAAAGGAATACGAAAACTCAGATGAATACAAGCTACAGCTCATCTTTAGCGAATTCTTTGGTTATCTGTCCATAGGGATTTTAGGGCTGCTCATAGGATTGGCCATTTACTTCCCTTTTAAACTTGGAGCTAAAGGATTTTTCGGATGGCCTGTACTATTCGTTATAGGATTTCCACTGTGGTGGGCTTACATTAGAAAATCTTATAAAAGCTTAAGTCTTGGAGGATTTCAGAAGTCACTACAGCAGGTGAGTAAGACCTATATCTTTTGGACTAATACGCTGCTCATTACGAGTATATTACTGTTTACT
>CAZTVP010000499.1:0-2349 GCA_964616995.1 uncultured Comamonadaceae bacterium | reverse complement strand
CGGCCTTTTCCAACGAGGCAGGTATTGGTTCAGCTTCTATTGCACATTCAGCCGCTAAGACAGATGAACCAGTTTCTGAAGGAATAGTGGCTTTATTAGAGCCTTTTATAGACACTGTAGTAATATGTACGATGACGGCATTGGTTATCATCTTTGCAGATTATGGAAGCTATACCGCTGCTGAAGCGTATGAAGCTACAGCTGCTGGAGGTAATGCAGCTGGGATAGTAGTAACTTCATCAGCCTTCGCTCAAACCATTTCTTGGTTCCCTATAGTTTTAGCTGTTGCCGTTATACTATTTGCTCTCTCGACTATGATATCTTGGAGTTATTATGGATTAAAGGCTTGGACATATCTTTTCGGTGAGACTAAGCTTTCGCAAAATGCATATAGACTTATATTCTGTGTTTTTGTAATCATTGGTTCTGCTATATCAGCTAGTCAGGTCTTCGACTTTGGTGATGCCATGATATTCGCTATGTGTTTCCCTAATATCTTAGGGCTTTATTTCCTGATGCCAGAAGTAAGAAGAGACTTAAAAGACTACTTTTCAAGGATAAAGTCAGGTGAAATCAAACGATACAAGTAACATCATTGCCTAGGTTTCAGGCATTACGGGATTATCTTGAAATCCATAAGCAAGAGCGCAATGGAATTATAGTACTTATAATTCTCATCACACTTGTACTTATAGGAATAATTATAGTTCCGTATGTCGTTAAACCTGAGATTGTAAATCAAGATGCTGTCCTGAAGGAGATGAATATCCTAATAGCACAAAGAGATAGTGCCCTTTTAGCAGAAAAGGTTAAAAAGGAAAATAAATTCAACTATTCAGATAGCAACTTTAGCAAAGGAGAAAACCAAACTAGTAAGAGAAAAGAAAAAGGGGAATTAGAACTCTTCACCTTCGACCCTAATTCAGTCTCTGATGGTCAGTGGCAAAAACTAGGGTTAAACACGGGGCAAATTAGAACCATAAGAAATTATCAGAGCAAAGGCGGTTCGTTCAAGAAACCTTCAGACTTGTCTAAAATGTACAGCATTCCTCAGGAACAGTTCGAAACACTCGAACCATATATTAAGATTCAGACAGAACCTTTTGATGAATCTAAATATGAAGAGTTCACAGAAATAGAAAATCAATCAAAAGAAAAACGAAATTCTAATTGGGAAGATTGGTCTACAATCCAAATCAACCTCAACACTGCCGATACCACCGAATTCAAAAAGCTTAAAGGAATAGGTTCTTTTTATGCTAAAAAGATGGTTGAATACAGAGAGGAATTAGGAGGTTATATTTCTCCTGCTCAACTACTGGAAATATGGAAATTTGATGAGGGAAAACTCAGTGGAATAGAAGATAATATCCATTGCACCGCAGAAAATCTGAAGAAAATAAGTGTAAACACTGCAGAAGCTGAAGAATTAGCGGGTCATCCATACCTTAGCTGGAATCAAGCTAAGGCGCTGGTAGCTTACAGAGAAAAACACGGGAATTTCAATTTAGCGAAAGACATTAAAAAATGTCATCTCATAACTGAAGAAACATGGAAACGAATAGCACCTTACTTGAGGACAAAATAAAATTAGGAGACGACCTGCTCAAATCCGTAAGAGAAGTTCCTGATTTCCCTTCACCTGGAATTCTATTTAAAGATATTAACCCAGTTTTAGCCATGCCTGAGCTGTGCACACAAATAGTGGAACACCTAGCAGACAGGTATAGAAGTGAAAACCTTAACGCCATAGTAGGGATAGAAAGCAGAGGATTTTACTTTGGGATAGCACTGGCCATGAAGTTGAACGTACCATTCATTCCGGTTAGGAAAAAAGGGAAATTACCAGGAGAAGTTCTTAGCACTTCGTATGACTTAGAATATGGTAGTGCAGAGGTAGAAATCCAAAAAGATATGATTCATTCAGGAGATAGAGTCTTGGTTCATGATGATGTCCTTGCCACAGGTGGAACAGCCATGGCAGCAGCAGAGTTAGTTAAGAAGTCTGGAGGTGAGGTAATAGGTTTTAACTTCCTCATAGCCTTGAGTTTCCTGAAAGGTGAAGAAAAATTGAACGCGGTAAGCTCTAATATTTATAATTTAGCTGCGACTTAAAAACTGAAAAGCATGAATTTCGAGATATCCGAAAATCAGAAGATGATAGCTGACATGGTCAGAGACTTCGCTCGTAAAGAAATCCTCCCTAACGTTATGAAGTGGGATGAATCACAAGAATTTCCAATAGACGTATTTAAAAAAGCAGGTGAGCTAGGACTCATGGGAGTGCTTGTGCCAGAGGAATATGGAGGTGCAGGACTGGACCAAATCTCTTACGGAATCTTGATGCAA
>CAZTVP010000498.1:0-2354 GCA_964616995.1 uncultured Comamonadaceae bacterium | reverse complement strand
CTATAAAAGGAGTTCCTGAATTAGATATGGTTCTATTCGGTTATGAAAATGGAAATCTGGATATCAAAACTGGAAGTCGAGTGATTAATCTAGCTGATATTAAAAACAGCTCACTCCTTACTAGTAAAACTATAAATGAAATAGTAGTCTATGAGACACGAGCATATTTATGTACCGATTTTGGAATAGTGCTACTGGATTTAGAAAACTTAGAAGTTAGAGATACTTATCTCATAGGAAATAATGGTGCTTTTGTAAGAGTGTTAGACTTAACTATCATAGAAAACAACATTATAGCCGCTACAGATGAAGGACTATATTCAGCAGACGCTAATAATGCTTTTCTGAGCAACTTCCAATTCTGGAGTAAAATGGAATCTGCCCCAGAAGAGTTTGGTGTTTATGAGCAGCTCACCGTTTTTAATGATCAACTATTCGTAGCGCTAGATTTCCCTGAGAATAATCAAATCTATCAGGTAGATTTTTCTACTGAGGAACCTACTTGGTCACTCTTTTGGGAAGATTCTGCTGAAGATGTTAGATCGTTAACCAGTAATGATCAGATGCTAGTGATTACTGCCAAAGGAAAAGTAATAGAACTAAATACGGCTCTGGAAACCATTAGAGAAATGGGATTCTTCGGAGAAGGGTTTACAGACAACTTTGAATCTGTGATTTCTCCTGATGGCAATGGAACATGGGTAGCCAACAGAACTGATGGACTTTTCCATCTTTCTACTGATGCAGGCTTTAACAGAAAAGTACCTAACGGGCCTCAAAATTCAGAATCTCGTAGGGTGAACTCTTACTTTGAAAATGTGTGGGTAGCTACTGGTGGTGTGGCACTGGGTTATGTAAACAACTTCACTCAGAATGGAATCAACTACTATTTGAACAACCAATGGGGAAGTTTAACCAGAAGAAATTCGCCTGAGTTAGATGGAGAAAATGACTTCGGTGGAGTAGCTTTTGACATTATGGATGTTACTATAGATCCTTCTGATAATGATCATGTATTTGCTAGCTCTTGGGAAGAAGGACTCATAGAAATAAGAAATGAAGAAATAGTGGAAATTCATAATACCACTAACTCACCACTTGTGGGAGTAAATGAAGATTTCAATAATGAGCTGGTTTACATAGATGGAATCGTTTATGATGACAATAACACGCTTTGGGTAACTAATAGCAGAACGAGCACTTGCCTTCACGCCTTAGACGAAGATGGTAATTGGTATTCGTATGACTTTGCACCGCAGATAGATGAAACCTATAATCTAGGAGAGGTAATAGTGGATAGAGGTACACAAGACCGAAGTGATTATATATGGGTAGTCCTGAGCAATGATCGGGGACTGCTTGTTTTCGATTATAATGGAACCTTAGGTGACACTTCAGATGATCGATGGAAAATTCTTACCAATGAAGAAGGAAATGGTGGTCTTCCTACCTCTGATGTATATTCCATAGCTGAGGATGTAAGAGGTGAAATATGGGTAGGTACGCTCCAAGGTGTGGCTGTTTTTTATAACACTGACTGCATTTTTGAGGATGAGGAATGTGATGCCCAAACCATTCTCATAGAACAAGATGGAAATTTTCAAATTCTCCTAGAAACGGAGACCATCACAAGCATAGAAATAGACGGTGGTAACCGTAAATGGATAGGAACTCAAACTTCAGGAGTTTACCTCTTGAGTGATGATGGGATAGACCAAATAGAGCGCTTCACAGAAGACAACAGCCCGCTGATTTCTGACCGAATCCAAGATATCTCCTTTAATTTCACGACTGGAGAAATCTTCTTTGCCACGGATAAAGGCATCGTCTCCTTTGTGGGATCGGCTACCGGTTTTGATGGTGAGATAGCCGAGACTTCTATCTATCCTAATCCGATTCGTCAGGATTATAACGGACCTGTTACGGTAGATGGCCTAACCTTCGAGACGGATGTTAGAATTACAGATATCAATGGAAACATAGTTCATTCCACTACTTCTGAAGGTGGGCGTGTCATCTGGGACTGTAGAAATGAACGTGGAGAGCGAGTGAACACAGGTGTTTACCTAGTATTCTGTACGAATAGAGATGGTTCTGAAACCACCGTAGGTAAAATAGCTATAGTCAACTAAGCTACATACGCAGTTTATTATCTTTAGCTGCGCAATATGAATTCTATCCCCACTATTCAAAGTAAGCTTCCTGACACCGGAACTACTATTTTCACCACCATGAGTGGTTTAGCTGCGGAGCATGGAGCTATTAATCTTTCACAGGGTTTTCCTGGATTTTCTGTATCAGCTGAACTTATAGAACTGGTGAACAACCACATGAGCGCTGGAAAAAACCAGTAT
>CAZTVP010000497.1:0-2357 GCA_964616995.1 uncultured Comamonadaceae bacterium | reverse complement strand
TTTTGTTTTTCCAAGTTGAAGGGATTTCAAGTAATTCCTCATATTTCTTCTTGGTGAGAAGAAGCATATCCGCTTTTTGCGCAGCGTATTTTATATCTCTCAAGCTTCCACTGGGGAGAAGCCAATTTTTCCAGTAAGGACTGTGATATGGACTGAGCAGAATAAGCCAGCTCGGAGTTATAGCTCTATGCTGAAAACAGTCATCCAAAATCACTAAATCAGTTGCTGGAAGTTCAGATTCTATATATGTCAGACCTTCTTTTCGTTTTTCAGCTACTATTACTTCTACATCCTGTAGCTTTTTAATATACATTCTAGGTTCGTCACCTATTTCTAGGGCAGTATGTGAACTATTGCACCGCAAAACACCCTTAGTTTTTCTTCCATAACCTCTGGAAAGAACAACCACTTTTTTACCATTAGCTTGAGCTAGCTTAGTAAGATAAATAGTAAAAGGTGATTTCCCTGTTCCCCCGAGTTCCAGGTTTCCTATACCTACGCTGCGCAATGGTGATTCATAACTCTTAATCAATCCTGAATCATATAGAAAGTGTCTCAATCTCAAGATTAGTCCATATAACAGACTTAATGGAAACAGTATGAAACGAATGATTTTTAGCACGGGTTAAATGTAGGAAATGAAATAGAGTTCTAGCCTGCTACTCCTTAAATTAGCACCATGAAACTTAGTGAAATAGTGAATGAGTTAGAGCGAATAGCTCCACGTTTTTATCAGGAGTCATATGATAATTCGGGTTTAATTGTAGGAGATAAAAACCGTGAAATTTCTAGTGCCGTAGTATGCTTAGATAGCACGCTAGATGTCCTTCAGGAAGCCAAAGCCAAAGGGGCCAATCTAGTCATAGCCCATCATCCGATTGTATTCAAAGGCCTGAAGTCTTTTACCGGTAAGAACTACGTGGAAAAAACAGTAATGTATGCCATCAAGCACGACATAGCCATTTATGCCATTCACACGAATTTAGATAATGTTCTGGCTGGCGTTAATGATAAAATAGCCGAAAAGTTGAACCTAGAAAATAGGATGATTCTGAGTCAAAAGTCAGGAATGTTGAAGAAGCTAGTATTCTTTTGTCCTGCCGAGAATGCTGAAGAGGTGAAAAACAGCCTTTTCGCGGCTGGAGCTGGTACTATTGGAAATTATGATGAGTGCAGTTTCAGCCAAACGGGTGAAGGAACTTTCAAACCAGTAAGGAATGCTGACCCAGCAGAAGGTGAATTAGATAAGTTGTCAAAAGTTGAAGAGTTAAGAATAGAGGTGTTAGTTCATTCACATAAACTTGGAGCGGTTTTAAGCGCGTTGCAAAACACGCATCCATACGAAGAAGTAGCACACGAAGTGTATCCAATAGAAAATACAGATAAAGCCATAGGGGCGGGGCTTGTAGGAGAACTCAAAAAAGAAATGAGTCTTATGGATTTTTTGGCGTTAGTTAAGAAGCAGTTTAACACAGGTACTATTAAATACACAGCCTATAAAAAACCAGTGAAACGAGTGGCATTATGCGGTGGTTCAGGTAGCTTTTTATTAGGTGGAGCTAAAGCTGCTAAAGCTGATGTTTTTTTGACCAGTGATTTCAAGTACCACGAGTATTTCGATGCTGAAGAAGACCTCTCTATAGTAGATATTGGACACTATGAAAGTGAGCAGTTTACCATAGAATTAATTCAGGGGTTTCTCATTGATAAATTTCCTAAATTTGCAGCCCATTTGACGGAAGTAAACACGAATCCCGTAAAATATTTTTAAACCCATGGCAAAAAAGAATTCTGGTTCAGTAGAAGAAAAGCTAAGAGCACTGTACGATCTACAAATTATAGACTCTAGAATAGATCAAATACGAATCGTTAGAGGAGAGCTACCTTTAGAAGTTCAAGATTTAGAAGATGAGATAGCTGGAATGAACGCCAGATTAGATAAGTATAAAGGTGAAATAGTTGATTTAGATAATCAAATAGCAGAGAAGAAGAACCTGATAGAGGAGGCTAAAGCTGCCATCAAGAAGTATGAAGGACAGCAGAGTAAGGTAAGAAACAATAGAGAGTTTGATAGTTTAAATAAAGAAATCGAATTCCAGCAGCTAGAGATTCAGTTAGCCGAAAAGAGAATTAAAGAATACACTTTAGCAAAAGAACAAAAGCAAGAAGTAATAGACTCTTCTGATGAGAATATCAGTGAAGTTCAAAATGATTTAGATGTAAAGAAGGGAGAGTTAGATGAAATCATAGAAGAGACTAAGAAAGAGGAGGATTTTCTAGTAAAGAAATCTGAAAGTCTAGAGAAAGATATAGATGAGAGATTACTTAAAGCTTATAAGAGAATTAGAAACTCTTCT
>CAZTVP010000496.1:0-2360 GCA_964616995.1 uncultured Comamonadaceae bacterium | reverse complement strand
TCTTATCTCAGATTCTTGTACACGCTGCTGAGCCTTATGCCTTTCTATGCTATAAATAATAGCTTTTTCTATCAGCAGCTCATCAAAGTCACCTTTAACAATGTATTCCTGAGCACCTAGCTGGACTATTTCTAAAGCTATACTTTTATCTGTTAAACCAGAAAGTACTACTATAGGGGTATTAGCTTCTATTTCTTTAAGACTTAAAAAAGAATCTCTCCCGAAAGTTTGAGAAAGAAAAAGGTCTAGAAAAATGATATCGAATTTATCCTTAAGCAGAACCTCCTTAGCCTCTGATATATCCTCTCTATGAGTAAGTTCAGTCTCAAAACCATCTACCCTAGAGATATATTCTTTAAGAATTAGATAATCTTGCAGACTATCTTCTATTACCAAGATTTTCAGAGATTGCCTCATTAGTTAGCTGTAGTTTTCGGTAGACAACAAAGTACTGAAGTTTTATGATCTTCTGATCTTATCATTCTAATATTTCCTTCAAACTTCTCTGTTAAAATCTTCAATTTAGTAAGACCTATTCCGTCATTTCTGGACTTTTTATTGGCTTTTTTAAAAGGTTCAAAAGCTTTTTGAAGCCAGAATTCCGGAATATCATTTCCGTTATCTATAACTTCTATGTTAATAGAATTTTCTTGGGAAAAGACACGTAATTCCAATTGTAACGGGGCGTCTGACTTAGCATGCTGTAAACTATTGTAAATTAGCTCTGTAATAATCTTTTCTAGGAGGTTTTTCTTAGAGGTAATTTCTGAATCTAAGTGTTCTGTTATAAAGGCTTCACGGAATTTTAGTTCATCTCTTAGTTTATATTTTACTTTCTCCACCAATTCCTTAGCAGAAAAAGAGCTGTCTTCTTCTTCATACCTTTTAACCTTATTTAGTTCTGAAAGTGCTTTTATCATAGAGTCCATTCTATCAGAAGCATCTATGGCGTACATGAGATAATCTGAAGTGTCTTGATCAAGCTGCTTGTCTAGTTTAGTTTTCACCAGTTTAAGAAGCTGACCTACCATTCTAGCAGGTTCTCTTAAATCATGACTTAAAGCATAAAGAAATGTATCATCTCCACCTAAATTTTGAGTTAACTCCATCTTATCTAAATTGGTAAGACGTAAAAGTAAATTAAGGCAGTAGCACTATCAGTCCGAATATGGCTGATAAACCTTGTCAGAAAATTCTTACAGCACTTAGGCTAAATAGACGTATCTACCACTACACGTCCTATAGTTTTACCCTTCAGAATTTTTTCTAGATAATGAGGCGTTTCAACCAAAGGAATAACTGTTTGCATATCCTTGATTTTGTCTAGTTTCCAGTCGGTAGCCAGTTTATTCCAGATGTTAAGTCTAATATCTGATGGTGTTTCCGCTGAATCTATACCTAAAAGATTCACTCCATTAAGTATGAAAGGATAAACAGTAGTGCTGAGCTCAGGAGAATCTACTAATCCTATAGAAGCTATATTTCCATTTCTAGCACATGCTTTTAGAAGAGTGGCCAGCGTATTTCCACCTACATTGTCTATGGCTCCAGCCCACTGTGATTTTAGAAGTGGTTTTCCACTTTTGTCATCTACTTCTTCTCTTCCTACACACTTTTTGGCTCCTATTTCTAGTAGGTAAAAAGTCTTGTCTCTTTTTCCTGTAGAAGCTATAACATCATAACCCGCTTTAGCCAAAATAGCTACAGCCATAGAGCCCACCCCTCCAGTAGCTCCAGTAACCATAATTTCACCCATTTCAGGTCTTTGGCCAGCCATTTCCATTTTGTACAGTGCTAGTCCAGCCGTATATGCAGCAGTACCCATTACCATACTATCTAAAAGAGATATACCTGTTGGTAGTGGTACTACCCAAGAAGATGGAACAGAAATATATTCTCCGCAGCCTCCAGGAGTGTTCATGCCTAGGTCATAGCTCGTACATATCACTTTATCTCCAGCTGAGAATTTACCGCTTTTATCTGAAACGACTATACCAGCCGCATCTACTCCTGGTGTGTGAGGATATTTTCTGGTTATGCCTTTATGCCCGTGGGCAGATAAAGCATCTTTATAATTCAGTCCAGCATATTTAACATGAATAACCACCTCATTTTCTGGTAAAAAACTAAATGGTACGTTCTCTACCTTTTGCTTGAACTCACCATTTTCTGTTTCTGAAACTATAAGTGCTTTATACTCAGTAATCATAATAGATAAATTTGTTTCTGCGGTGCAAAGATGGCTTCGTTACCTAAGATTTCAAAAAGCTATTCGTCACTTTTTGCGGATAAAAAGATTACAATCATAGGTTTAGTTTCATCTTAACACTTTAATTTTATCTCGAGTTAATACTTGAATA
>CAZTVP010000495.1:0-2407 GCA_964616995.1 uncultured Comamonadaceae bacterium | reverse complement strand
ATACTGGTAAGTAATTATTAACGAACTACTTCCATCTTATAATTAACCTTTTAATTAAATGATAAGTACTTTTAACAAGCTGGAGCCTTCGAGCCTATGCTCCTTATAAAAGGATTAAACATAATAAACGACTGTGATGTCCAATACCGAGGCAGCAAGAACCAGCGACTCTTAGTGGAACTCACTCTTATGAAATTATGCAGCCTTCAATACCAAGAGGCTGAAAAAAAAAACTCAGCTAGTCTAATTCCTATCCGAATTGAGATTCCTCAAACCACAGTGAACAAAGCTCCTAAGATGAGGAAAGCTGAACCTACTAAGAGATTAGTAGCGGACAAACCTATTCTAAATGAAGCGGGGGCCAGTTATGTGCATTCTGTTCACGGCATATCAGTAAATGGCGAAATCCAAAAACTAGCAGAAAAAAGACAAAAGGCTCTAGCAGAGAAGAAAACCAGATTAGAAAACGAGGGGAACCAGTCTGAAGAAGAACTAGACCATATAGAACAGGAGGCTGTAGCAGAAGGCTGGAAAGAATTCACTGGTCATCTGAGTGATTCAGGTAGAAAAAATTTATTCGCAGTGCTGAGTCATGCTGAGCCTATGGTGAATGAAAAAAATGAAATCGTTTTTCCTCTCAGGAGTAAAACTGACGAGAGCTACTTTAATGATGTGCGTCAAGACTTGACTCAGTTTCTCAAAGGAAAATTATCAGTAGAAAACCTAAGCTTAAAATCTGAAGGTATTACAGACACCAGCGGAGAAGCTCCTGAGAAAAAGTTCCTTTCAGAAGTGGAGCTGCTCAGAAAAATGATAGAACAGAATCCTCAGCTCCAGAAGCTAAAGGAACTATTTGATTTAGACTTGAAATAGAATTTCAGCTTGGACATGAAGCTTCTTTTCCCAGTTTCCTCCAGTTTGCAACTGGTGGGCAAGATAGGTTAAGTTTATTCATGAAGGTATGTTTTTTAAAGGTATTCATGAGCTTCGCTGGGTTGCGACTTAGCACTTTTGAATATTCACTTTAGATTTTTTCTACTTGAATTAGTCTCCTTGCTTACTTCAAGTTCTTTCTTCTAACTTCTAACCCGATGGCTAGATGCTATGTGTCAAGTTGCAATCCCGAAAGCTTTCGGGATGACTTATCTAACCCACCAGTCACAGACTGGCGGGAACAGCGGCTGACCAAAAAATGGCATTCATAACCTTTTCATAGAATTAGACTAAACCAGCCATCAAACTAAACTGGTATAAAAGCAGACTCATTTAAGTATGGCGATACCAATCAAAATTAAGACACCTACAAGCACTATAATCGAGGTCTTTTTCAGAGAATATTCATATCCAACCTCTCTTTCTAAGTCAATTCCCTCCTCACGTCCAGCATGAGGAAATAGAAATTCTATCAAGTGGCAAAGCTTCTTTTTCAATTCAATTGCCTTGTCCTTAAGTAATTTCAAAAAAACTATTTAAATCAATAACCAAGATAAAGCATAAAAACAACTACATATGTTAGGGAAACGCTGTAAATAATAAAACCTCAAATTATATTAAACTAGATTCCACATCACACCGCCCTAAAAACAAAAAATCCACCTGTTTAAACAGATGGATTCTTCAGTAGCCCGTAGGGGTATTTTTGGAACGTTCTTATGAACTTTGGTTCGTCACATGAACGTTGGTTCGCTCTAAAAACGTGTGAGTTATGTTTTTTACTCATTTTTAAGAAGTTATCTGTGTTGCACAATTTGTTGCACATTTTAATTGAATCGGATTGAAGATTTGGACTAAATAATTCTCCCCAAGCCTGAGCTTAAAGATAAAGCTTTAATTATGAAAAATTTTTAACTTCATAATACTGCAAAAAATAGTCTTTACAATAAGACTATCTCGGACATAAATCTAAAAGATAAATCAGAAAAACTAGCATTTTACAAAAAATTCACCGCTAAGTTTGGATAAGATTTTAAACATTTCAATCACACAACTAACTCTTTATGTGTAAAATACCTGACTCAAATCTCCTTCCGATTAATCGCTAAGTCAATATTCACGCGTATACGTGTTTTTAAGACGATTTATATTTTCACGTTTTAGCGTGTTTCATTAATTTGATCAGATGTATAATATTGTCACGTAACTCTGAATAATGATTAAGAGATTCAAAAAAAAAGCATTCTATCTTTATTTCATTTTCGTTCCATCTGGAATTCTTACAGGTCAAACCAATACTGAAGAAATAATAGAACTTCTTCAAAAAAGTGAAAAATACTCTGAAATTAATTCGGATAGCTGCATTGTTCTAGCTCAAAAAGCTTTAGTCAAGGCCCAAGTAACCAATGATATTCCACTTCAAGCCCGAGCTTTTACTTGTCTAGCAATTGAACACATGCTAGTTGGGGACCTT
>CAZTVP010000494.1:0-2424 GCA_964616995.1 uncultured Comamonadaceae bacterium | reverse complement strand
TCTGGGAATTCTCTGGAAATGAGAATGTAGAAAATCACAAATACTAAGGTGCAGATAGTAGCGTAAATCCAATGTTTGTAATCTAATGAAACATCCATTCGGTTTTCACTGAGTTGGATAGCTCTGAGGTTTACCCTTTTCATGATAAAGAGGCTCAGGCCAAAAACTACCATGGACAGAATAGCTCCTACATGAAATTTCTTTGACAACTGCATCTCCTAATTTCTTTTACCGAAAATGCTACTTCCTATTCTTACCATAGTGCTCCCTTCCTTTATGGCTATTTCATAATCTCCACTCATGCCCATAGAAATCTCTGAAAAGCCATCATCTTCAGCGTAGAATTTATCCTTTATGAGGTCAAAAGCATTCTTGAGGACTTTGAACTCGGCTCGGATTTTAGCCTTGTCATCCGTAAATGTGGCCATTCCCATCAGCCCTTTTATTTGCACCGCTTCATAGTTTCCTTGAATTTTTTCGAAGACCGATTCCAACTCATCAGGGCTGAATCCATATTTAGCGCTTTCTTCTGCTATGTGAACCTGAATTAAAACTGGCTGAACTTTCTCTATTTGCTCAGCACGCTTATTTATCTCTTCCAGGAGTTTAAGACTATCTACCGCGTGAATGAGAGATGCATGTGGTAGGAGTGACTTTACTTTTTTGCGCTGCAAATGACCTATAAAATGCCACTCAATATCCGAAGGTAACTTTTCGGACTTCTCTATCATTTCTGCCACTCTGTTTTCTCCAAAAATGCGTTGACCTCCCTGATAAGCGTCTTTTAGGTCTTCGATAGGTTTGGTTTTAGAAACAGCTATAAGTGCTACTTCCTGCGGAATGGAATTCTTTAACGATTGGATGGCTTTTTGAATATCACTCATCTGAAATTTCAAAGATGGTTAAACCACTTCTTAATTTAGGTTCTATATACGTGCTTTTAGGTGGCATGTAGTCTCCAGCATCGGCTACAGCCTTTAAGTCATCAAAGGTAACAGCAGCTAGTAAGAAAAGAATTTCATTTCCATTGTCTATGGTCTTTTCTAACGCTTGTATGTCGTTTTTAGCAGGAATGAACTTAACGCGTTTGTCATTCTTTAAATCAGTGATAGACATAATGGGAGCAAGCACCTGCTGAGACAACCGCTCTGCATCTAGATGGTCTTTTTTATGGTCAGAGTTTACTGTATGAAGTTGGAATTTAGTCCATCCAGTACCGAAGTAATACATATGAACCCAACCAGGAGCAGGATTATAGTAGTCTTCAGATAGCGACTCTATTTGAAAATCAGAGTTGATTTGTCGTATGAATTTATCAGAATCTTGTTTTTCAAATCCACGAACTAACCTATGAAATCCTGAGATTTCCATTTCATCTTCTTGAATCAGAAGTGACATGAACCAATTAGAATTGGCCAGCTGATTGGCGTTATTTCTAGTCTTGGCTAGATTAGCAGAACTGGCTGACCTGTGATGACCATCAGCCACATACAGATTAGATACGGAGTTAAATGCTGCTTGAATGGCTTTAATCTTTTCTGCATCAGCACATTTCCATAACTGATGGCGCACTCGGTCTGATGTGGTGAAATCGTAAGCTGCAGTAGTACTTTTGATTTCATCTGTTAAAGAACTGATAACATCATTCTTAGTATAGGAAAGAAGTACTGGCTCCGCATTGAAATCTACTGTATCTAGGTATTCTGAAAAGAGTTTTTCTCTCTTTTCTATGGTAGCCTCATGGATTTTTATGGTTCCATCTAAGTATTCTTCTACCGCTACACTAGAAATTATTCCTGTGTATGAACTAGTAGGCGTATGCTGAGCATAAATGTAAATGCTGTCTTCAGCATCTTTTAGAAATACATCGTCTTTTAGGAACTGCTGGTACTTGGCTTTTACCTTCAGAAACATTTCATGAGTTCCACCTACAGCTTTATCCTCATCATTATAATCAGGATTAATAATGTGGATGAATGTAAATGGGTTAGAATCTAACTTTTCTTTAAGCTGTTCTTTAGTGTAAGTGACATAAGACCTAGATGCTACCAAATGTACTTTGTCGGCTACAGGTCTTACTGCTTTAAAAGGTTTAATTCTAGCCATATAAGAGTATTATGCTGGCTGCAAAATACTCAAAATTTGGTCAGCTAGTTCTACTCCGATTCTGTCTTGGGCTTCCAATGTAGCCGCTCCAATGTGCGGTGTAGAAGCTACTTTATCATGCGCTAAAACATCTGCACGAGGAGTAGGCTCATTATCGAATACATCCAACGCTACGGCTGCTACCTTGTTAGAATCCAATGCTTTGAGTAAGTCTGATTCTTCTATAACTCCACCTCTAGCAGCATTTACGATTCTTACACCGTCTTTCAGTTTGTTGAAGTGAACTTCGCCTGTAACTGCTGAACGATCTTCCTGCTT
>CAZTVP010000493.1:0-2428 GCA_964616995.1 uncultured Comamonadaceae bacterium | reverse complement strand
AAATTTGGAATCTCCTCTTTCAACATTCCTTCACATCCATCAAGTGCATGTTGAGAAATGTCTATAGGAACGTATTCAAAATCATAACCTTCTTCTACCAACTTTCTCAGTAAATGAATGGTCTTGGTTCCGTCTCCTGCTCCGAGTTCTATCAGTTGAAAAAATTCACCTTTTTGAATACTGAAACTGCTGATTAGCTCTACCGTTTTGTTTTGGAAAATATCCATCTCGCAGCGAGTGAGGTAGTATTCTGGTAGAGACATTATTTTCTGGAACAAAACATCTCCTATTTCATCATAAAAATATCTCGATGACAGACGTTTAGGTTCTGAACTTAGTCCTTCCAGCACGTCTTTTTTTAATGCTTCTATCATTTGCACAGCCTTATTCCAGTGAACTGCCACTTCAGGTTAGGATGGAAAAAGTTCCTGTATGTTTTTCTGGAATGATTCGGAGAAGTAGCAGTAGATGCTCCTCTGAGCACCATTTGGTTAATCATGAACTTTCCATTGTATTCACCTAGCGCTCCTTCAGCTATTTTAAAGTTTGGGTAAGGCAGATAAGCGGAATTAGTCCATTCCCATCTTTTTCCCCAAGAGAAATGGTCTGCCGCAGCTTCCCATTCAAATTCTGTAGGTAACCTCATCCCTTTCCAAGTAGCATAGGCATTGGCCTCATAAAAAGAAATGTGAGTGAGAACCTGGTCTTGAACTACAGGCTTTAATCCTTCTAGAGTGAAATGAAACCATCTTCCATTCTCCTTTATCCAATACATAGGAGCTGAAACTTGATGTTCAGAACGCCATGACCAGCCTTCATCTAACCAATACTGAAACTGTTCATATCCACCAGCTTCTATGAATTCTATAAATTCTCCATTCGTAACCAGTGACTTACTTAAAGAATAGTGATGAAGAAAAACCTTGTGTCTTCCGTGTTCATTATCGAATGAAAATCCTTCTCCCTCATGTCCTATTTCATAAATACCCTCAGCCATGTGCAGCCAACCTTCTTCTTCATTCACAGCAGAAGTTAAATCCACGCCTTCTTTGTACACTGGATAAATTGGATTCTGCCCAAGTAAAAATTTTAAATCTGTAATCAGCAGTTCTTGATGCTGCTGTTCATGCTGTAATCCTATTTCTATGATTTCTTCTATCTCCGCTGAAATTCCAGATTCTAACAGTCGAATTATTGACTTATCTATATGTTCTCTATAAGCGTAAACTTCTTGAACCGTAGGTCTTGTAATCAACCCTCTTTCTGCTCTAACTGTTCTTTCACCAATGGACTGATAATAGCTATTAAAAAGAAACCCGAAATTCGAATGGTATTCTTCATATTCAGGCATAGCTTTCTTCAATATCATTTCCTCAAAAAACCATGAGGTATGAGCCAAATGCCATTTTGGAGGACTAGCAAATTCCGAAGCCTGAGGAACATAATCTTCTACCTTTAGCGGTGCACAGATTTCTTCTGTTCGTGTTCTGATCGATAGAAAAGAAGTCTTGAGTTCTTTTTTAATAGGCGATAATGTTTCCATGAAATAAGTTTTAGTCCGTAACTTCTACACCTTTCCAAAAGGCTATTCTTCCCTTTATTCCTTTAGCCAGCTCTGAGACTTCAGGGTAGTACCAAGCAGCATCAGGGTTCTCTTTACCATCTACTTCTAAAGTATAATAGGATGCAGTTCCTTTCCAAGGGCAAACTGAATGTGTGCTACTTTCCTTATAGAATTCTTTTTTGATAGCTTCTGGAGGGAAATAGTGATTCCCTTCCACTACTACCGTGTCATCACTTTCGGCTATGACTTTACCATTCCATATCGCTTTCATGATTAAGATGTTTTTCAGTTGCGGCTCAAAGTAAGGTTTACCTCAGCCTTGTTTTTCTATTCAGTTATAAAGTCTGTTAATTCGTACTATTCCACCAAACTAGTTTCTATGATTGAAGAAGCATGCAATGTCTTGTGAACTGGACACTTATCAGCTATTTGCAGTAATCTATTTACTTGCTTTTCTTCTAGCTCTCCATAGAACTCCAGCTTTCTGGTGAAAACGTCCTTTGCACCGCCTTCTAACTCCCTTTTTTCATGATTTACATGACAAACGATTTTATCTAGCTTCCACTCTTTTCTCTCTGCATACATTCTAATTGTTATGACTGTACAAGCTCCTAAGCCCGAACTTACCAATTCGTATGGTGCTGGGCCGTAGTCGTTTCCGCCTATATCTTCAGGTTCATCTGCCACTAATCTGTGATTACCAGTAGATATCTGGCAGGTATAGTTGTCATTCCCGATGGCCACCACTACTTGGTGTGGCGACTTAGGTACCTCTGGCTCAGGAATCTGAATATACCGCTGTGCCCAACCTGCTATCAGACTCCCTACATAGTTAGAGTCTTTTTCATTAGACAGCAGATGGTC
>CAZTVP010000492.1:0-2439 GCA_964616995.1 uncultured Comamonadaceae bacterium | reverse complement strand
GTGCAAAGGACGGATAAAATCTCAAGTCAAGTGTGTAGTTTTCCTTAAACATTGCTAAAGACCCTTATCCTTAATCAACTGTGTGAGAACTAAAACTACTAACATTATGACCGAACAAAGAACCCAAAGCAGACTAAAGCCATATTTCTCGGCTAGCCATAATCCTATGAGAGGCCCTAACACATGAGAGATAGAAAAAGCCAGAGAATAGTAGCTCATATACTTAGCTCTAGATTTTTCTGGAGTGAATTCTAAGGCCAATGTATTGGTAAATGGCAAGTAAAAAATCTCCCCGAAGGTGATAAACAACATGTATAAAAATGGAAATATTAAGACAAGAGGTTGACCTAAGTATAGAAACACAAATGAAATAGCACAAAGGATTATTCCCACGTTCAAAATGGGGATGATTTTCTTGTTTTGCAACGCCTTAACTATGGGCATTTCTACAAAGAAAATGAGCAGCCCGTTAAAGGTGTAAAACAGACCTATAGTGAACTCATCAAACAGCATTTTCTCCTTCATGAAAACCGTGAATCCATAGATAATCTGGAAGAACGCAAAGGCCCATAAAAAGATGCCTAGAAGTAGCTTCCAAAACTTAGCTAAATCAGCTGTAGGTTTAATCTCAGTCTTCTTCTCAGTATCCGCCTTTACCTTGTTTTCTTCATGAATCAGTGGGTCTTTACTTCCTAGAAAAAAGAACATAAAAAGCCCCGCACATATGCAGGTGAGCCCATCTACCCAGAAAAGAGAAGCATAGCCTAAACTCACAGCCAAGAACCCACCTACTGCTGGGCCTATGCTGATTCCCAGATTGATAGCCAGCCGGATAAGCGCTATAGAACGTGTGCGATTTTCCAGTGAACTAAACCATGGAATGGATGCCATATTAGCTGGTCTGAACATATCTGCGGTGGCAGAAACTAAAAAAGTGAGTAGGATGAATTGGAAGTATTGCGTAGCAAAGTACATGCTGATAAACACCAATCCGCTTACAATGAGTGCCAGAATTTGAATCCGGAGATATCCTACTTTATCGGCTAAAACACCTCCAAGCCATACCCCAGCTATGCTTCCCCAGCCGTAAAAACTGACTATAAAACCTGCATCAGCCTTACTGTAACCGAAAGTCTCTATGAGGTAAATAGACAAAAATGTCATGACCATTAACCCACTCCGATTAATTAGAAGTGTAGTGGCCATGATCCAAATTTCTCTGGAAAGCCCTTTAAAGGAATCTATGTACCAGTTGAGGTATTTCATGAGTTGGCTAAGTTAGAAGAAGGTAACAAGGGAAAACAGCACCCTTCAAAAAAAATCGACTAAGCATAAAAAAAGACCTCCAATTCGGGGGCCTCTTATATCTTACGTCTTAAATCTTACATCTAAAAACACATCACTTCGACAAATAAAGATTCCTCTCAGAATATATCTTTCTAAAGTAAGGGTCTTTTAAATCCTTGATAAACCGAATAGCCTCACCGGTGGATTTCATCTCAGGGCCTAACTCTTTGTTTACCCCAGGGAATTTCTCGTAACTGAATACAGGAATTTTAATAGCGTAACCTTTTTTATGAGGATTGAAATCGAAGTCAGTTACCTTCTTTTCACCTAACATTACCTTAGTAGCGTAATTCACATAAGGTTCTCTGTATGCTTTGGCTATAAATGGAACAGTTCTAGAGGCTCTAGGGTTAGCTTCTATAATGTACACCTTGTCATCCTTCACCGCAAACTGGATGTTCAGTAAACCTTGAGTCTTGAGTTTTATGGCTATGGTATGCGTGTACTCCTTTATCTGTTCCATCACTAGGTCTCCTAGATTGTATGGTGGAAGAAGTGCATAGCTGTCTCCTGAGTGAATTCCTGCAGGTTCTATGTGCTGCATAATTCCTAATATGTACACATTTTCTCCATCACAGATGGCATCAGCTTCTGCCTCTGTAGCACCTTCTAAAAAGTGGTCGAGCAGAATTTGATTATCGGGCATAGCCTGTAGAATATCTACTACGTGTTTTTCTAGCTCTTTTTCATTGATGACTATTTTCATCTTTTGACCTCCTAAAACATAAGAAGGACGAACTAGAAGTGGAAACCCTAATTCTTTAGAAAGCTCTATGGCTTGTTCAGCAGATTCTACTACGCCAAATTTCGGATAAGGAATATCATTTTCTTTCAGCAGGTTAGAGAACCTTCCTCTGTCCTCTGCTAAATCCAGTGCTTCGAATGATGTTCCCAGCACCTTTATACCGTAGCGCTCTAGTTTCTCTGCTAGTTTAAGAGCGGTCTGACCTCCAAGCTGAACTATAACACCTTCAGGTTTTTCGTGCTGAATGATGTCATAAATATGCTCCCAAAATACAGGTTCAAAGTATAGTTTATCTGCGGTGTCGAAATCAGTAGAAACCGTCTCAGGATTACAGTTAATCATGATAG
>CAZTVP010000491.1:0-2447 GCA_964616995.1 uncultured Comamonadaceae bacterium | reverse complement strand
AGCCTGTAGCAGACGACAAACACCAGACGGGCAAACTGACAATAGAATTATCCAAACCACCGCTATACGATATCAACCAGATTACTAAAATGCTACCGCACAGGTATCCATTTCTACTCGTAGATAAAATCATGGAAATGGATGGCAACAGTATTATAGGTGTAAAGAATATTACGCTAAATGAACCATTCTTTACAGGACACTTCCCTGGGAATCCTGTCATGCCAGGTGTTCTCCAATTAGAAGCTATGGCTCAGGTAGGAGGGATTTTCGCGTTGAGTTCAGTGGATGAGCCTGAAAAGTACAGCACTTACTTCATGAAAATAGATAATGTGAAGTTCAAGCAAAAAGTGCTTCCAGGTGATACTGTAGTGTTCAAACTCGAGTTAGTTTCTCCTATTAGAAGAGGATTAGTGAACATGAGCGGTGTAGCATACGTAAACGGAAGTCCTGTGAGTGAAGCTACTATGCTAGCTCAAGTAATTAAGGATAAAGAATAAAAAGGTATGAATTCCATTCATGAACTAGCCCAAATTGGAGAAGGTACAACTGTAGGAGCTTTCTCGGTCATAGAAGAAGATGTAGTAATAGGTAAAGACTGCTGGATAGGTCCGAATGTGACCATTATGAATGGAGCCAGAATAGGCGATAACTGTAGGATATTTCCAGGAGCTGTTATTAGCGCTATTCCACAGGATTTAAAGTATGCAGGAGAAACTACCCTAGCAGAAATAGGTGATAATACTACCATTAGGGAATGTGTTACTGTGAACAAAGGCACAGCGGATAGAGACACTACTAAAGTAGGTTCTAACTGTTTACTCATGGCTTATGTACATGTAGCACATGATGTAATCATAGGAGACAACTGTATCATAGCTAATAGCGCAAACATAGCTGGTCATGTAACCATTAATGACTGGGTAGTTATAGAAGGTGTGGTAGCTATTCAGCAATTTGTGAAAATAGGTGAACACTCATTTATAGGTGGAGGAAGCCTAGTAAGGAAAAACGTTCCGCCTTTTATAAAAGCAGCAAGGGAACCTCTGTCGTATGCAGGAGTAAATTCTATTGGCTTAAGAAGAAGAGGTTTTGAAAATGATGTTATCAATAAAATAGAAGATATCTACCGAGCATTATATGTTCATAATACGAATATTACTCAGGCTATTAAAGCTGCTGAAATGGAATTACCCAGCAGTGAGGTAAAAAATCTGATTCTAGACTTTATCCGTTCAAGTGATAAAGGTATCATTAGAGGCCCTTTCTAAACTTTAACAGTGGAAATCAAACTGAATGATATAAGGCATGAGTATGGCGCTCAACTGGTGCTTTCAGAATTCAGTTATACGTTTCATTCTGGCAGCAAGACCGCTGTGCTTGGGAGTAATGGTTCAGGAAAATCTACTCTCTTAAAAATCATTAGTGGTTTCCAGAGGCCTACTTCTGGCTCACAATCTTATATCTCAGCTGAAAAAAAGGAGCTCACTTTAGACCAACTTGCTTTTCAAACCTCCTACTGCAGTCCTTCTCTAACCTTAGAAGAAGAGTTCACGCTTTCAGAACTATTTGATTTTCATTTCAGTTTGAGAACTTTAAAAACAGGTCTTTCTAAAAACGACTTTTTTGACTCGTGCTTTTTAGCAGAGTCTTTGAATAAAAAGGTTAAGGAACTTTCCAGTGGAATGACACAGCGCCTAAAACTAGGACTAACGTTTCTGACTGAAAGTGAGCTTTACCTGCTAGATGAACCCTGTTCTAATTTAGATACGAAGGGTGTTGGTTTGTACAAAGCCTATTGCACCGCACTTAAACCTAGTGAAACCTTAATAGTGGCTAGTAATTCAGTGGCAGATGAAATAGCTTCATGTACGGCCGAGATTCAACTGTAATTTCCTTATTTCTTACATTAAATTACTGCCTACTCTTACGAATAAGAACCGTCCACCTCGTAAACAGACTTATAAATTAATCTGATATGAGAACAGTTTTATCATTTGCCGTGTTATTGTTTTGGATCGGCTCATCATGGGCCGCCACATTCTCTGGATGTGTTACTGACAATTCATCTAAATCATCATTACTGGAGATAGCTCCTGGACAAGCCATAGGTCAGTCTTTTGTTTCCTGCACTGATGGATTTCTGAATCACTTTAGCATAGAGTGTTCAGACCTCAGCCCTGGAAGTGAAGGTGTTTTTATCAATGTCTATGAAGTCATCAGTAATAAGTTTTCTCTCATTCATCAGAGAAATGAAGGTTTTCCTGATGCGGTTAAATCTGGGAGACTCACTTTCACTATTAAGGACAGAGTTCCAGTTTACGATGGTAGAGAATACGCCATAGAAGTGCTTAATCTATCCAATAAGACTTACTCTGTAGCTTACACTAAAGATGACTCCTACTTAACTGGAAGTATGGTGATAAATGGGAAGTTCACATTCTCAG
>CAZTVP010000490.1:0-2476 GCA_964616995.1 uncultured Comamonadaceae bacterium | reverse complement strand
TTCTTTCTATCGATATAGGCGTACATCACGCTATTAATATCGGTAGCAAATTCAATCCATGAACCTCTGAAAGGTATGATTCTCGCTGAATATAATTTAGTTCCATTAGCGTGTCTGCTCTGCGCAAAGAACACACCTGGAGATCTGTGTAACTGAGATACAATTACTCTCTCGGCACCATTCACCACAAATGAACCTCTCGGTGTCATGTAAGGAATGGTTCCTAAGTAAACGTCCTGTACAATAGTCTCGAAATCTTCGTGTTCCGGGTCTGTACAGTACAGTTTTAACTTTGCTTTTAGAGGTACACTATAAGTTAAACCTCTGTCTATACACTCTTGGATAGAGTATCTAGGGGGATCTATAAAATAGTCTAAGAACTCAAGTACAAACTGGTTTCTAGAGTCAGTGATAGGAAAATTCTCACTAAATACTCTATAAAGACCTTCTGTTTGTCTGTTCTCAGGATTGGTTTCTAATTGGAAAAATTCTTGGAAAGACTTCACCTGTATCTCTAGGAAGTCAGGATAGTCATAAAGGTTCTTTGCTGACGCAAAGTTAATTCGTTCAATTTGTTTAGATGCAGATGCCAAAGCTTTCAATTATTTTAATGAACTACAAAAGGGGTACCCCCCATAACCACTTAAAAGGCCACTGACGATAGAGCAAAAATTATGCTCTACCATCAGGCCTTTTTAATACTATAACTGAGCTAATTACTTAAGCTCTACCTCAGCACCAGCCTCTTCTAATTGAGTTTTAAGTGCTTCAGCTTCGTCCTTAGCTACCCCTTCCTTAAGTGGAGCTGGTGCGCTATCTACGATATCTTTTGCTTCTTTAAGACCAAGTCCAGTTAATTCTTTCACTAACTTAACTACTGCTAACTTAGATCCACCTGGAGCCTTAAGGATAACATCAAATTCTGATTTTTCTTCAGCGCCTCCAGCGTCACCACCACCACCTGGTGCTGCTACTACTGCTGCTGCAGCTGCTGGCTCAATGCCGTAATCATCTTTAAGAATTTGGGCAAGTTCGTTTACATCTTTGACAGTAAGGTTTACTAACTCTTCTGCCATAGCTTTTAAATCCGCCATTTTTATTATTTATTAAATACTGTTTTACAAAAAATTAATTAACGCTCAGAAAGAGTTTTTACTAATCCTGCTATCGTACCTCCACCTGATTTAAGTGCAGAAACAACGTTTTTAGCAGGAGACTGAAGAAGTCCAACAAGTTCCCCAAGAAGCTCGTCTTTCGACTTGATCTCAGATAACGCGTTTAACTGGTCATCTCCAATGTAACACTCTTCCTCAACAAAAGCCCCTTTTAACACTGGCTTGTCGTGCTTTTTTCTGAACTCTTTGATGAGCTTAGCTGGTCCATTACCCACATTAGCTAACATTATAGAGGTATTCCCTTTTAATGTTTCATATAGTGGACTATAGTCCCTCCCCTCTACTTCTTCTAATGCTCTCTTTAAAAGTGTGTTTTTCACTACTTTAAGAGTTATATCATTTTTGAAGCAAAGTCTTCTTAGGTTAGAGGTTGACTCAGCATCCAACTCAGAGATTTCAGCTAAATAAACTACAGGAGCAGCAGAAACCTGTTCTACTAACTCAGCTATCGCTTGATTTTTTTCTTCTCTTGTCATTGTGTTAGATTTTAATCTACTAAACCGCAGATTTAAGTTCAACCATTACCCCAGGACTCATCGTGCTAGAGATAGAAATACTGTGTACATAGGTTCCTTTAGCAGAAGCTGGTTTCAATTTCATAAGCATCTGGATAATCTCCTTAGCATTTTCTGAAATCTTGTCAGCATCAAAAGATGCTTTACCAACTGGAGCGTGAATGATACCGTATTTATCAACTTTAAAGTCAATTTTTCCGGCTTTCACCTCTTTTACTGCTTTGCCAACATCCATAGTAACGGTACCAGATTTTGGGTTAGGCATAAGACCTCTTGGTCCCAATACTCTACCCAAAGCTCCTACTTTACCCATTACGTTTGGAGTGGTAATAATTACATCAATATCAGTCCATCCGCCTTTTATCTTAGTTAGATATTCATCCAAGCCAACATGGTCAGCACCTGCTTCTTTAGCCTCATCTTCCTTATCAGGATTACAAAGCACAAGAACTTTGGTGTCTTTTCCAGTTCCATGAGGAAGCGATACTACGCCTCTCACCATTTCATTGGCTTTTCTGGGGTCTACTCCTAGACGGACAGCTATATCCACAGAAGCATCAAACTTGGTTTTGGTCATATCCTTCACCATGCTTGCTGCCTCATCTAAAGAATACACCTGTTCAAGGTCGTACTTCTCTAGAGCTGCTTTTCTATTCTTGGTTAATCTTCCCATATTTATGAATTTCTAACTAAAATGGACGTTCGCCACTGATTGTTATACCCATGCTTCTTGCCGTTCCAGCTACCATACTCATAGCTGACTCGATCTTGAAGCAGTTTAAATCG
>CAZTVP010000489.1:0-2483 GCA_964616995.1 uncultured Comamonadaceae bacterium | reverse complement strand
CAGAATAGATATCTAAAAAAAACCACATCTATTCTCGCGTAATCAAGTCGAACACAAAAGAACCCTCTACTGCTCTATCATAAACCGTACAGCTGTAATACTGGATTTGGATTCTGAGTGTATTACATAAATACCGGGTGACAGATGCTCGAGGTTCCACTCTTGACTGTACTCAGAAAGCTTAGGTAAGACTTCTACCAGTCTGCCATCACTCGAGTACACCTTTACTTCTCCAAAACTTGGATGATTACTAGTAAGAAAAAGCTTTTTACCGCTTACCCATAGTCTATCATCTTCAGATGAAACAGACTCTATATTCACCCCTACATTAGAGCCCGTGCACTGAATCATAAGACCTCCAGTAGGAGAACTGTTAGAACGTAAGAATGTAAAAGGCTGATTATCACATTCAGGATTTACACCGTTAGGATTAGTGGCATAGGCTACAGCTAAGTAGCAGTAGATTTCGCTATCTACTAAATCTGTATCCCATAGAGCAAATAGATCATGTGTTACCTCAAATTCAAATTGAATACCCTCGTTCTCTCCTTGAACACCCAACACAGGCACACAAATCTCTAGTTCTTCATCATACCTATAATTGACTAACTGAGAGGCGTCATTCTCTATATCACACTGAGCTACTTGTCTGAAGTGATCTAGGTTATCTATGTTTAAATCGGTCAGTGGCCAGGCTGCTTGATAAATGATATAACCTTCAAATCTCCACAGCCCTTCTGAAACCCCATCATCTATTAAGTATCCCTGTTGAAAATTATTACTTAGAGGGTTATCATCACTTAGCGTAAGGGTAACTGTGTTATTCTCATAAGTTGCTTGTAAATCGGGAGCATTCGGACCTTGAATAGTCAACTGAGCATAAAGTACATTCCCAGTAGTTAGCGCGGTGCAAAGTAGTATAATTCCAAATTTAAACATGAGTAGAAGTTTATACCCATGAAATTACAGCATCAGATTCTTGTAAATCAAACAATTGATTCAAATTAAATCAAATAATTACGCTTCCAATTAGAATCCACTGTTAAGGAAAGAAGAAAAATCCCCTACCCTCTGATTAACTCAAAAACCGTAATCTCAGGAGCCATATTCACTCTACATCAAGTGTCTTATTCTTTTAAATCATCACGAATAAAATGGAACATTCCTCCTTGGTCTCCATAATCTCTAATGGCTCTAAATTGTGGTACATTGTTAGTCGTATTGTTGGATCGTATGAATTCAAAAAGAGCACTTGAAGCTAGAATATTCTCATCTGAGTTTTGAAGACAGTTAAACAAGTTTTGAATAAAAAGACTTCTATCTGGAACTTCTTCCAAATTACCACTGGAGATCATATTTCTACTTGTAAGTCTATTACTATTAATAAATGGCTGATTAGATAGTTGTGTATTAGTAGCTCTGTATAAACTACCACCAAAACACGCATCTACTAGAAATAGAATGTGTTTAGATTCACAATCTTTAAACGGCAGAAATAAATCACTCGAAGAAATGTAAGTATGGTATTTTTTGTACTCAGAATCTGAAGGTATGATGTATCCTCCTGTTATCTCTCCGTTTAGCCTTTTAGCATCACCATGACCAGCATAAAAAACTAGCAGATTATCATTTTCTTTTAATGAAGATGAAATAGAGTCTAATGCAGAAAGAAGTTCTGACCTTCCTTGATTTTCAAGAAAGGAAATATTTTCCTCCTTAAAGCCATATAGTCCTTTTAAGATTTGGCTTAATTTTCTGGCATCCTTTACAGGCTGTTCTAAATCTGTAAAATCTGAATCATAATAATCTCCTTGGGCAATGAGTATAGCGTGATATTCACTCTGTTTTCTTAGCATAGGTATATCCTCAGGCTGAATAGTCAAGGAGCCAAATCCTGATTCAGACTCATCTTTCTCAAATTTTATCCGCAGTTCTTTTCTCAGCTCATTTCCCTCTTCATCTGTGGCATCTATGACTACTAAGTTAACTCCAGCATGAAGCTCAATTTCGTGCGTAAATATTCCATCTTTTTCTATGGAGTATACTTGACGATTATTAATTTTTAAGTTCAAGTCTAGTGGAGAGCTTTCATCTTCAATAGACCCAAAAATGGTAAAACGTTCAGTTCCCTGCTGGACTATAGCTTCGTTATTACTGTCTACTTGAGGATGATATAAAGATATTACTGGAGGAGTAGAATCTATGTCTAGATTTTGTCTTAATTTCTCTAATTCAGATTCTATAGAAAGATTCGTAGGATTAAGCTCGTGTAAATTTTTAAGTACATAATATGATTCTCTATCAAGATTAATCTGCCTTAGTATTTCATACTTTAGGAATCGTAAATCATAGTCTAAGACATCAAAACCAGGTTGCTTATTAGAATTATGGTCGCTAATTAACTGGTCTATAACATTTATGGAACTTTCATCTACATCCCTGAGAGCATAAGCTTCCAAGAGCCCTAAGTAGGATTCAAAGAT
>CAZTVP010000488.1:0-2492 GCA_964616995.1 uncultured Comamonadaceae bacterium | reverse complement strand
GTAACACTCCGGTTTTTGGTACCGTCATTCTAGGTTCGAGTCCTAGTGGGACAACAGAAAGCTCTCTTAACCGAGAGCTTTTTTTATATTCTATTTTAATCACCTAAAGGATTATCAAAAGGAATATCATCATCAGGATCCTTATCACGTGCATGAACTCCTGGTGGATTAAAAAGATTCCAGTCGTCTTTTATATAATTCCAAGGATCAAAGGTGTCCACCCAATCTATGAATAGCTCCTTAAATTCGTCTATTGTATCTCTTAGGAGTTGGAAATACTCTTGATTCACATAAACCTCTTTAGGAAAATTATGTTTCATCACATATAAATCCAAGCAGGCTTTTCTTATAATGGATGCATTGGTCATTTTAATGGAGTAAATCTGATCTCCAGAGGCCCCAGCTAGTTTAGCAGGAATGCATGAAGCATCCTCCATTAAGAACCGCTTTAAATATTCGAATTCATCTCCTTCTGGAAGGTCTTCGACTAAACTACTTACAATTTTTAATATCTCCTCAGCTTTTCTGAATATAGGAGTATTCATCATATCCTTTAAAGGACTAAAGTTCTCTTCCATTTATCTTAATTCAATTTTTACCCAATAATACCATAATTTCAACCCCCATAAAAACCTCCGCATCATGAGCAAAACCAAAGTCGCCATTATAGGTTCAGGAAATATAGGAACCGACCTCATGATTAAAATCATGCGCCTTTCAGAAACCCTAGAAATGGCTGTAATGGTAGGTATAGACCCTCAGTCTGATGGTCTAGCCAGAGCTAAGCGTATGGGTGTCTCCACTACACATGAAGGAGTGGATGGTTTGCTGAAAATGCCCGATTGGGAAGAAATCAAAATCATCTTTGACGCTACTTCAGCTAAAGCTCATGTCTATAACTGGGATAAGATTCAAGCTTTTGCTGATAAAAAAATCATTGACTTAACTCCTGCAGCCATAGGCCCATATTTAATTCCAGCCATTGACTTTGAACTCAATCAGGAACTAAGAAATGTAAACATGGTTACCTGCGGAGGACAAGCTACCATACCTATGGTGGCAGCAGTGAACAGAGTAGCTAAAGTTCACTATGGAGAAATAGTGGCGTCCATAGCCAGCAAGTCTGCCGGGCCAGGAACTCGGGCTAACATAGATGAGTTTACAGAAACCACTTCTGAAGCTATAGAAAAAGTAGGCGGAGCTGAAAAAGGTAAAGCCATTATCATTCTCAATCCTGCTGAGCCGCCATTGGTCATGAGAGATACCGTTTTTACCCTTTCAGAAATGGCAGATAAAGAGAAAATCAGAGCCTCTATACATGAGATGGTTTCTGCGGTGCAAAAGTATGTGCCAGGTTACGAGCTACACCAAGAAGTACAGTTCGATGAAATCCCTGAATCTGAACCAGTATTCATAGAAGGTTTGGGATATAGGCATGGGTTAAAGACATCTATTTTTCTGAGAGTAGAAGGTGCCGGACACTACTTGCCTAATTATGCTGGAAATCTAGATATTATGACGAGTGCCGCGCTAGCTACAGGTCATAAAATGGCAGGAGAAATTTAATATGAGTTTGTTGTGTTTTGCACCGCAAAGCTGAACCTTTAATCTACTTCTCTATCATTTCTAGTATATTCATGGCCAGTTTAAACTGAACAAATGCTTTACAATCTACAATTAGAAAAAGTCCTCTTCTTAGATATAGAAACGGTTCCATTGGCATCTAGCTATGACAAGCTAGATAAAGATTATCAGCACCTGTGGGAACTGAAAAGCAAGTATTTTAGAGAGCAGCAAGGCATTACTTTAGAAGATAGTTACGAGAGAGCTGGCATCTATGCAGAGTTTGGTAAAATTGTCTGTATCAGCGTGGGCTATTTCTACTTGTCTGGTTCTTCCAAAGAGTTCAGGGTAAAATCCTTTTCAAGTGAAAATGAAGTAGAGGTGTTAGAAGATTTTGCCATGCTGCTCAACACCCACTTTACTGGTCAAGATCAGCTTCTGTGTGCTCATAATGGTAAAGAATTCGACTTTCCATACATAGCCAGAAGGATGATAATAAACGGAGTTAAGCTCCCGTACCTTTTAGATTTAGCAGGCAAAAAACCATGGGAAGTCCAGCACTTAGACACCATGGCGCTATGGAAATTTGGAGATTATAAGCACTTTACGTCCATTAAACTCATGACTAAAATCTTCAATATTCCTACTCCTAAAGATGACATAGACGGCTCAGATGTAGCCAGAGTCTATTATGAAAATAAAGACCTACCACGCATAGTCGAATACTGCCAAAAAGATGTAGTGGCCGTAGCACAAATAGTTCTTAAGTTTATGGGGAAACCCCTACTGAAGGAGGATGAAATATCTGTGGTATAAAACATTCCTAATCATCCTACTTACTATAGGATGTCTCCCCTGTCTGTCTCAAAAGTTAATAGATAGTCAGGTTTATTATAATTATACGGTAGAGAACGGTTTAGCTCACAATC
>CAZTVP010000487.1:0-2494 GCA_964616995.1 uncultured Comamonadaceae bacterium | reverse complement strand
GAATAACTCACGGGGATCCAGGGTCCACGGACGAAAGAGGTATCTTGACCAGAGATTTCAGCTATTTTGTAATCATGACCATAATTATCCTTAAACAGATAATTTTTCAACTGAAAATCTTCAGGTAGGACTTGTACTTCAGAAAGCTCGTCTCCATTAAAATTAAATAGCTTTACTCCTAATTGGTAATCCTTAACCTGCACACCTTCTTCATATTTAGGTAGATACTTAGCAGACCACTTTAAATTTAACTCTTCATGGTTAGAACTAATGTCTATGAGTTCCGTGAATACGGAGTCTACAGAAGACATTCTGATAGGAGAACTTTGGTTGAATAACCCTTTCTGCGCCATAAACCCACCTGTTCTCATTAGATTGAGATTGTCAATCTGAACATCACAATTACCAATTATGAGTACATCTAGAAATCGTGTATTAGACGTAGTGAATATCTCACTGTTTACCTCTTCCCAGTTCCCTTCTGTGGTAGAACTAAAGAGTATGTTATAGTTTATGATGTTCAGTGCACTATCTAGTTCTGTTATTACTCCGAAAGTACATGCGTCATTTTCTGATAGGAAATCACATCTAAAAGTATAGCTCTGCTCAGGATTAACCTCATATGGAGTTTCTAAATGAATAGGATCTAGGTTTTGACTAAGATCAAGAATATAACTCCCTACATCTGGCGAACCTGAAAATGATTCTTCTACAGCAGCATTATCTAAAAACACTGGATTATTTTCTAGGTATGTTTTCCATCCTACTATTTTTCCCTCTTCAATATGCTCAAAATTTCCATTCCAAATTTGACCTGCTTCAGATACTTTAATGAATTCGTATAGAGCATCATAAATGGCTCTTTCTTCTTTATTTCTGCTTGTAGCTAGGTTATAAAATCCACCTTCATCGTCTATGAAGGCTCTATAATTTTGCACCGCGTTATACTTTACTCCAAAGTCTAGATAATCCACAAACCTGTGATGATGATGGTATGGGTCGGTATATTGATTGCACTCCTTAGGAACGTTATACTCCATCATAAGCCCTACTTGTTTTTCCTCGGTGAGGTGAATCGTTTTTTCAAGGACATCTCTATCCACCACCTGCCTTCCAGTAGAGGGTTGTCTTTTTACAAAAGCATTAGGCTGCTGCCAAATCAAATCAAACAATTCTTCATAACCAGTATATCTAAAACCTAAATCATTAGATCCAGTCTGGCAGGTGAACCGCACAAAAGGAGATCCCGCTAGAATCAAATCACGTTCGAGTAACCTCTTCTTAACGTACTTCACGTAATCATAATACGCTGAATCTCCCTCTGGAAGTGTTTCTGACGCTAAGTAGATTCCCGCTATATAAACTGGGCAATCTCCTTTTTTATCCAAGCCTACCTCTTCTTTCCAGTTTTGGAATTCTTCTAAAATCGTGTCTAAATAGTATTCTGTATAGGTTTTACCATTAAGATCTACATGTGTTTCTAAATAACCCTGCTCATATATGTACGGATTCGGCTGTCCTTCAAAGGTTAAATCTGTTAGCGCAGGAAAAGATAGAAATACAGGAAAAGGTTCCATGGATTCTTCATCTAATAGATAATCTAAGTTGGATAGAGACTTTACTAATGCAGTTATAAATGGTGTTCTATCTCTGTAAACCGCTATATCTCTTTCCAAACATGTTCTTTCCCAAGGTGTTTCTTTTTCGGATAATAAAAACTCAGAGTCCTTCAAAAGATTAGGCTCCCCATTCTGTCCTAAGTATAGATCATCAAGAAAAACCTTCGGGTAGTTATCTATCTGAAAGGGATAATCTCCACTGTATGGAACATAAAGATGAAAGTCAATGTAGGAAACTCCCTCAGGAATGGTAAAATTCACACACTTCTCATCCCAGTTAGGATAAAAATCAGAGAAATACAGCGCTAATTCTGGATCATCATCTCTGGAAAAAGATTTCCTGGCTGTGTAATACGGAAACTCTTCCGTAGGATCTGACATACCTGGTACTTTCAGATCAGTCAGTAGATTATAATTATTATCGTAAAGCTGTACACCTGCTACGAGACAGTTTGTACAATCATGAATACCTTCCCAAATAGCTGAAGTATGAAGCATGACACGATAAGTACCTGCTTCTACGGGAATACCTCTTTGACTTATTCCTGTATTAGCATAAGAACCTATTACGGCTGCTGCACCTTCGGCATTTCCCAACGTTTCGGCATAACTAGTGGCTAGATTAGGTGAACACCCTTCAGCCCGAGCTAAAAAATTGAGGTAATTATTAGTGAGATACTTTTGGTCAATTTGATCAACTTCTTGGGGATAGTTTCCGTCATGTTCTTGACATAAAAAACAAAAAAGAGAAGCATTATCTAGTTCGCAAAATTGGCAGAGGTCAAAATCATAAAAATCAAACACTTGCACCAGTTCCTGCTCAAACTTTAGATAATCTACTACTCTCTGCTTCTGGAAAATATCTTCTACATAAT
>CAZTVP010000486.1:0-2496 GCA_964616995.1 uncultured Comamonadaceae bacterium | reverse complement strand
AAGTGATAAGGATATTCTTTCCATTTTCGATTTAGCAGATGAAGTAAAAGTTTCTAAATCAGGGCTTAAGAAATGCGTAGGAAGAAAGCTAGCAGCCAGAGTTCTTAGAACTTGGATTGAGGATTTCGTAGATGAGGATACAGGAGAAGTGGTATCTATCGAAAGAAACGAGGTTCTTATAGACAGAGAAACTGTAATTGAAAAAGAGCATATAGAATTAATCTTAGACTCAGGGTCTAAGACTATAATCCTTCATAAAGAAGATGTAAATGCTGCTGACTTTACTATTATTTATAATACTCTTCAGAAGGATTCATCTAACTCTGAAAAAGAAGCAGTAGAGCACATCTACCGTCAGCTCAGAAATGCTGAGCCACCAGACATGGAAACAGCCAGAGGAGTAATAGATAAATTATTCTTCTCTGAGCAGAGATATGATTTAGGTGAAGTAGGTAGATTTAGAATCAATAGAAAATTAGGAATAGACGTTTCTTCAGATCAAAGAACATTAACAAAAGATGATATTATTCTTATCATCAAGTTCTTAATAGAGTTAGTAAACTCTAAAGCTGAAGTAGATGATATTGATCACCTATCTAACAGAAGAGTTAGAACTGTAGGTGAACAGTTATACAATCAGTTCGCAGTAGGTTTAGCTAGAATGGCTAGAACCATCAGAGAGCGTATGAATGTGAGAGATAACGAGGTATTTACACCTACGGATCTTATCAATGCCAAGACGCTATCTTCTGTAATCAACAGTTTCTTCGGAACCAACCAGCTATCTCAGTTCATGGATCAAACGAATCCACTATCTGAGGTAACGCATAAAAGAAGAATGTCTGCACTAGGACCTGGTGGTCTTTCAAGAGAGAGAGCAGGTTTCGAGGTGAGAGATGTTCACTACACACACTACGGAAGGTTATGTACGATAGAAACGCCTGAAGGTCCGAACATTGGATTGATTTCATCTCTTTGTGTATTCGCTAAGGTGAATAAGCTTGGATTTATAGAAACTCCATATAGAGATGTAAGAGATGGAAAGGCGGTAATGACCAACTCAGCGGTGAAGTACTTAAGTGCTGAAGATGAAGATGAGCAGGTAATAGCACAGGCCAATGCCATCATTACTGATAAAGGTGAGTTTGAAACAAATACAGTAAAAGCAAGATTAGAAGGTGAATTCCCTGTAGTACCTCCACAGGAACTGCATTTGATGGATGTAGCACCTAACCAAATTGCTTCTGTAGCAGCATCACTTATTCCATTCTTAGAGCACGATGATGCCAACCGTGCACTGATGGGATCGAACATGATGCGTCAGGCAGTACCACTTATGCAGCCTGAAGCTCCTTTTGTAGGAACTGGATTAGAAAAGCTCGTAGCTCAAGATTCTAGAGTTTTAGTAAGAGCTACTGGAGACGGAGTTGTAGAGTTTGTAGATGGAAATGAAATCCACGTTAAATACAAGCGTTCAGAAGAAGATGAATTAGTAAGCTTCTCAGGAGATGTAGAAGTTTATCCTCTGACTAAGTTCTTGAGAACTAACCAAGGTACATGTATGAACATTAGACCATTGGTGAAGAAAGGACAGAGAGTGAAGAAAGGAGATATTCTTACGGAAGGTTATGGAACAGATAGAGGAGATTTAGCTATCGGTAGAAACTTACAAGTAGCATTCATGCCTTGGCAAGGATATAACTTTGAGGATGCTATCGTGATTTCTGAGGACGTAGTGAAGAATGACATTTTCACTTCTATTCACATTAAAGAATACACCTTAGAAGTAAGAGATACGAAAAGAGGAGTCGAAGAGTTAACAGCAGATATTCCAAACGTAAGTGAGGAAGCTACTAAAGACCTAGATGAGAATGGAATGATTAGAATAGGAGCTGAGATTAAAGAAGGCGATATTCTAATCGGTAAGATTACTCCTAAAGGTGAGACTGATCCTTCTCCAGAAGAGAAACTTCTAAGAGCTATCTTCGGAGATAAAGCGGGTGACGTTAAAGATGCTTCTCTAAAAGTGAAGCCATCTCAGAAAGGTGTAGTAATCAATAAGAAACTATTCTCTAGAGCTATTAAAGATAGAAAGTCTAAAGCTTCTGATAAGTCAGAGCTTGAAGCACTAGATAAAGAGCACGAAACTGTAGTAGCTGAGTTTAGAAAAACTCTGATTGAGAAGCTTATGAAAATAGTAAGCGGAAAGACCAGCCAAGGTGTTTTCAATCACTATAAAGAAGAGCAAATCAAGAAAGGAGTGAAGTTCACTCAAAAAGCGTTACAGACATTAGATTTCCTAACGGTAAAAACTACAGGATGGACTAAGGATGATAAACTGAACAAACTAGTTCAGAGAACTATCCATAACTACATCCTAAAGTACAATGACCTTCTAGGAGAACACAAGCGTAAGAAATTCCAAATTTCAGTAGGTGATGAATTACCAGCAGGTATCATCAAGTTAGCTAAGGTTTACGTAGCCCAAAAGAGAAA
>CAZTVP010000485.1:0-2498 GCA_964616995.1 uncultured Comamonadaceae bacterium | reverse complement strand
GATTTCATATAGCCTCTCTGCAGAACCAAGAGCAGCCAGCGTGGAAGTGTATTCTAAAGAGGGTGTACTCATGAAGCAGTTAGTAAACAATGAATTTATAAGTTCATCAGGAACTTTTTTCTGGGATGGTACGTCAGATAATGGCTTGGCGGTTCCTACTGGCATTTATGTCATAGTAATGGAAGTGTTTAACCTGTCTGGGGACATAGAGATTTATAAAGTTCCCTCCACCGTAGCGTATAGATAGGTTTTATGAGAATGTCAACCGTCATACTAGAACCTAAAAATGACTACCTTCTGGCTGAACCATTCTTTTTTATCCTTTTTCTTTTAATGTTTATTCTGATAGGAATAGTGAGGTGGAACTATACTAAAAACTTCTCTGAGATTCTTCAGTCGGTTGTCAATCTAAGACTCACCCGCGAAGTCCTACGAGAAGAAATTATTCTGGCTAGTAGAGCATCTCAAATAGTCATGATAGTAGCACACTTGTCTGTGGCACTCTTTATCTATTTAATGAGCAAAGCACTTGGTTTCGAATGGTTTGGAGTCCAACTATCTGGCCTGTTATTATATCTTTCCATTTTAGCTCTGGTGCTTTTCTTATATGTTGTTAAAATTACTGTCATCTCCTTTCTAAAATGGCTGCTGGCTGGTGACTTTTCGCTCACAGAATATGAGTTTAACTATAGGTTAATGTTAAAAGTAGCTGGATTAGCACTGATTCCGGTTAACTTATTAATGGCTTATACCTCAGTGATTTCAGTAAGCTATCTGTGGTTAATTGGTTTGGTGATTTTAGGTGCAAGCGTTCTTTGGAGATGGGTGAGAGGATGCTCAAATGCCTTGAATTTACGAATTTCAGTTATGTATATAATTTTGTACCTTTGCACGCTCGAAATTTTACCAATAGCAGTGGCTTTGAAAGCTTTAACAGCTTGAAAATAAGTCGTTTCTATTAAAAAATGAGCAAGCTACATGGAGGCTAAAGTCAAGGAAAAAGTAAAGACTATTTTAATTTCTCAACCTAAACCTCAGGGAGACACTAAATCTCCTTACACAGGATTAGCTAGAAAGCACAAATTAAAAATAGATTTCAGACCATTTATTCACGTAGAACCTATTCATGCTCAGGAGTTTAGACAGAATAGAATTTCTATTTTAGAACATACGGCTATCATCTTCACTTCTAGAGTAGCGGTAGACCACTTCTTCAGAATGTGTGAAGAAACCAGAGCTACGGTACCTGATACCATGAAGTATTTCTGCTTGAGTGAATCTACTGCTTTCTACTTACAGAAGTACGTGGTGTACAGAAAACGTAAAATTTTCCACGGTAAAATTAAGTTCACTGAGCTTGTAGAAATTATGAAAAAGCATAAGCAGGAAAAGTTCTTAGTTCCTTGCTCGAATCTTTTAAAACCGAGTATTCCTCAGTTATTAGAAGAACATAATTTCCATCACAGCATAGCGCCTATGTACAGAACTGTATGTAGTGATTTAAGTGACCTGGCAGATGTGAAGTATGACATGCTTGTTTTCTTTAGCCCTTCTGGAATAGAGTCTCTGCTTAAGAATTTCCCAGATTTTGAGCAGAATGATACAGTTCTAGCCATATTTGGGCCTACTACTGCTAAGGCTGCTGAAGCTGCAGGATTGAGAATAGACATCTTAGCTCCTCACCCTAAGGCACCTTCTATGTCCATGGCTATTCAGCAGTTCATTACTGGTAAGTAAAAGCAGTTTTAGCTGCGCAATGCTTCATTTTGACTGCCAAAAAAACCTTATCGAAAAAGGAATCGCTTAAAGGTAAAAAGACGATAAGTGAGATTTTTGAGTCTGGGGAGTTGGTAAAGTCATTTCCAATCCTCTTCAAGTTTACTGCTGCTTCATCAGAAGAACCTGGAGTAAAAGTAATGTTCTCCATAAGCAAGAAAAAGCAGAAAAAGGCGGTTAAAAGGAATAGGATAAAAAGGAGACTTCGAGAATCCTATAGGCTCAATAAGTTATCTTTGTACGAGTCCTGTATAAACGAAGGAATCCTAGTGGATCTAGTTGTAGTTCAAGTAACTGGAGAAGAAGTAGAATGGGAAGTACTCACTAAGAAAATGACCAAAGGACTATCTAAAATTCAAGTAGAACTTGAAAAAAAAAGAATTTAAGGAATGAAAAGAACGCTTCATAAATATAGACTTGTAATCCTCTCAGCTTTTGTAGTCTTTTTATTGAGCTCAGCAGCGGTAGTCAAGTATTTTGATGTTTCTAAAAACTTGGAAATATTTACTACGCTTTACAAAGAGCTGAACTTGTACTACGTAGATGAAACTAATCCAGGAGAGCTTATGAAGACTGGAATAGACGCCATGCTTAAATCACTCGACCCGTACACGGTTTATTATCCAGAGTCTAAGATAGAGGAAGCTAGGTTCATGAATACAGGAAGATTCGGTGGGATAGGCATACAAGTGGAAGAAATAGGGAGCAGGATTATCATAAGT
>CAZTVP010000484.1:0-2507 GCA_964616995.1 uncultured Comamonadaceae bacterium | reverse complement strand
TGCCGCCTCCTTTCTCAAAACATAGAATTTCAAAGTATTTATGCCTGTGCTTTTTAGTGAAGTCGTATGAGTTAGAATAAGAGAGAAGCTCTAGAGAAACTGGGGATTTCTTTTTTCCTAAATCATAAGCGGGTAATATGTGTGGTCTTTCTGATTCCAAACTAAAGCTTAAGATAATAAAATTAAATCATTCTATTCATTTTTAAATCCCACCCATAAGTGTAGGAAATCCATAGAAGTGTTCATTGAAATTTGCACCATATAAATCAACTAAATATGGAAACATTAACCTTAATGAACATGAATTCGACTGAAACAGCTGCTATGTCAGCACAAAAAAGAACCGCAGACCTAGAGGTAAACCAAGTGTATAAAACTGCATTTATCCTTTTATTAATTTCAGCTACTGGATATTTATTTTTTCAAGGCTTGTACTTTTCCGGTCTATTATTCTTTGTATTGGCTTTTGGAATAGTTAAACTCGCGCAGTGGTATAAAGAAGTAACTGCTATGGACTGGAGTCTAGAAGATTTAAATCTTTCAGATGATAATGTAATGGTGGAATTAGAGAGAGGTAGAATGAAAGCACCATTGCACTGCGGAGAAAATCAAACAAAAGTGGTAGAAGAGACTCCTGAATTGGCAGAAGAGATTCTATAGTTTAACTTGCTAACCCAATGGAAATGCCCGATAAGGACTATAAAATCATGATTATAGAAGATGATGAGATTATCTGTGAAGATATACACTCGCTTATACTTTCTAGCGGTTATTCAGTGATAGGAACGGCTCATAATGGAACTCAAGCGCTGGATATGCTCATGAATCGAAGACCAGATTTTGTACTTACAGATATCAATCTAGGAGCTGGAATGTCAGGAATAGATATAGCTAAGGTGATTCATGAAAAATACCAAATTCCCTTTGTGTTTTTGACTTCTTATGATGATGATGACACGCTGCAGTCGGCTCAGGAGTATAGTCCTTATGGTTACATAGTTAAGCCATTTCAAGACCGTACACTGCTTACTACCATTAAGATGGCTCTGTTTAATCATAAAAATATTTCTGAAAAACAGACCATAGATAAGGAAAGTGTAGAGCAGAAAATAGGGAAGAAGCTGACTGAGCAAGAAATGAATGTGCTGAAGTTATTGGTAGAAGGAGCTTCATATAAAGGCATTGGAGAGGAGCTTTTTATATCGGTAAATACAGTTAAACACCACACAAAAAACCTATACCAAAAACTAGAAATCAAAAGCAGAGCAGAACTATACGGACGAATCTTCTCTTAAATCTATGATAAATGAACTCTTAAAAATAATAACCGAAGCTGATGATGCACTAGCCCAGTATGATTCGCTGTATAATGGTGACCACCTCCAATTATTAGCTGCTGGACTGGAAGACTTGAAAGGTATAGACGAACAGATTAACCAGCACTTCCAAGATTATTCTGGAATTTGAACATAAAGACTAAAATATCACGTTCGGTTTGGGCCAGTTCACTGCTGGTCTTTCTGCTTTTTGGTCAAGTATCTGTAGCCGGTCAGTCATCTTCTGAACAGGTGCAAGCGCTGCTGGATTCTTCCTATCAGGTTTCTAGGTATGATTATGAGAAGTGTATAGAGTTCGTAGATAGCGCGGTGCAATACACAGCAAACCACAACCAAGAGTACTATCAAAATCTAGCATTGTATTACCGTGGAGTGTGTAACCATAGGCACGGGAATTATGATGAGAGCCTTGAAAATTTTAATGAAGGTATCGCCTACTTTGCGCAGCTAAAAGACACTACTATTCTCTCTGATTTATACTATCAGAAGTCATTAATATTTAGGCAACAGTCTGATTATAAGCAGTTTTTAGAAAATGTAAATACCAGTTTAAGATTGGCTGAAGCCATAGGCTATGACTCCAATGTAGGCATGTGTAATAATGCCAAGCTGATTCATTTTAATGAGCGCAGGGATTTTGAACGAGCTGAAGAATGCGGATTAAAAGCACTGGAAATTTTCACAGCTATTAAAGATAGCAGCAGCATGGGAGATGTGTATAATAATCTTGGTCACTGTCTTTCTACACAAGGAAGACATGATGAAGCGCTGCCCTATCATTTAAAACAGCATGAGCTGAATCTGGAGTTAAATAATGTTTGGGGACATGGTTACAGCTTTTCAAAACTGGCAAGTATTTATGCCAAGCAGGGCAAAAAAGAACTTGCAGAATCTCATTTGAAACAGTCCATTGCCATCAGCAGAAAACTTGGAAACTGCAACGTCGCAATTTCCTGATGCTACAGGGTCAAAATCTGATTGAACAGCCCCGAAAGTGGTCGGGTAACCTGGAGCGAACACCGCCGCACCGGCAAGCATATTTCCTTCCAAATCGTTGGCTGAAGTAAATCCGAAATTACTAGCTACTGACCCTATGTAGGTGCTCATTGAAATCTCTGGATCGATGGTCAAGGCAAAGTTTGGATCATACTCACCCAGTTCGAATCTTAC
>CAZTVP010000483.1:0-2510 GCA_964616995.1 uncultured Comamonadaceae bacterium | reverse complement strand
AATAGAGCGTTTTGAGCTTACCATAGTCTCTGTAGCTGATACTCGAATTGAAGAAGTGAGGCTGAAAATCATAGACTAATATTTGATTTTCCACATCATGTTTGAATTAAAGCAGCTCAACTTTACCACCTTGTTATTAGCATTATAAGTTCTTTCATAACTGCTGAAGTATCACTATCTTTGCCGACCTTAAAAATTTAAAACGTCTATAAGATGGCAATGATTGAAAATATACGTAAGAGAAGAGGTTTATTAATCTTCTTTATCGGTATAGGAATGTTAGGTTTCTTAATCCCTTATGATGCAGTAATGTCTCTATTCGGGAGAACTCCAGGGAGTGAAACCATAGGTGAGATAAATGGAAAAGCCATTAATGCTGGTTCTTTTCAGAAGAACTTATTATCTGTTCAACAGTCTAATCTATACAGAGGAGATGACAATATCTCAAGCGCTGCTTGGTCAGACTTAGTAAACGACATGCTTTATGAGCAAGACTTAGAAGCTGCTGGTTACATGGTAGGAGAGGACGAGTATGATGATTTAAGATTTGGAGTTAGTCCTTCTGCTATGGTAAAACAAGCTTACTACGGAGGTACGGTTACCGAAGAGTCTAGAACTAGAGCTAGAGATTTATTTGAGCAGCAGCCTCCAGTAGCAGAGAGAGCTCAAAGAGAAATGATTATCAAGAGATACAAGCTAGAAAAGCTAGAGTCTCTTCTTAAGAAAGGTTTCTATGCTAATACATTAGATGCGGAAAGAGACCATCTTATGAAAAATGACAAGGCTAAAGTTTCTTTCGTAGGAGTGAAGTATGCAGATGTTTCTGATTCATTAGTAACCGTTACTGATGGAGATGTAAGAAGCTATTTCAATAAGAACAAGAACAACGTAAAGTACCGTCAGAATCCTTTCAGAGAAGTTAGCTTCATTAGCTATGATGTATTAGCTACGGCTCAGGATTCTATGGATATCAAAAATAAACTAGCTGACCTTAAAGCTGGATTCCAAACTACTAAAGACGATAGTCTTTATGTAGTAGATAATAGTTTTGATAGAACATTTAGTGAAGTGGTTTACGAGCCAGGAACCACGGCTGGAGATACTGATTCTCTTTTAGTAAATGGTGCTGTAGGAACTGTAGTAGGGCCTTATGAAGATGGAGGTTCTTACAAGCTAGCTAAAGTGATAGACAAAAAGCCAGTAGTTTCTAGAGTGAATGGAAGACACATTTTCCTTACTTCAGGATTCCAGAGAGCTGAGAAAGATTCTGTTATGGCTATAGCAGATAGTTTAAAAACGCTGTTAGAGGGTGGTGCTAGTTTCTCAAGCTTAGCTGCAGAATGGTCAGCAGATGATTCTACAGCTACTAAAGGAGGAGTATTAGGATGGTTATCTCCAGATGATGAAGTAAATGCTGATGAGAAAGTAAAGAATCAATTAAGAACTGCACTTATCAATAGCGAAAAGAACGAGCCACAAATCTTACAAGTACCAGGTGGAATCAGCTTAGTGGAAGCTACTAACTTTGAGTACGATGGTAAGAACTCTGTTTTAGCAGTTATAGCTAGAGAAATAAAAGCTTCAGATGATACTCAGGATGAGCTTTATGCTGAGGTAAGTTCTTTTGCGTTGCAATATTCTTCTGCTGAAGAACTTTTAGCAGCTGCCGAAGAAGAAGGTTTAACTGTAACAGCACAGAAAGTAACTAAGAACAGTAGAAATGTACCTAGTCTTCAGAATTCAGGTTCAATCGTAAGATGGGTTAACGGAAGAGATACACAACTAGATGACATTTCTAAAATCTATGAATTAGAAGGAAAATACATAGTAGCTACAGTTACTAAGGTTCAGGATGACAGAGTTCCAGCATTTGCTACAGTAGAAGATGATGTAAGAGAGGACGCTACTAAAGCGGCCAAGTATGAGATGTTAAAGTCTAAGATGTCCACAGGAACTTTAGATGATATCGAAGGAGCTGTAGATGGTGCATCTAAAAAGACGCTAACACTTTCTTTCAACTCTAACAACATCTCTGGAATAGGAAGTAATGAGATGGAAGCGGTAGGTTTAGCATTCGGTTCTCCAGCAGAAGAAGGAATAGTAACTAACCCAGTAAAAGGAAATGACGGAGTTATAGTATTACAAGTAGAAGAAAAAACATTAGCTCCTACTAAAGAGAGCTATGCTGATACTCAGTCAACTCTTCAGCAGACTTATGGTAATCTTTACAACAGAATAAAGAGCTCACTTACCAGAGAGCTAGTACAAGACGACAGAAACAGATAAGAAAATTATCAATCATAAAAACAAAAAGCCTATCAAATATGATGGGCTTTTTTATTGATTGAAAATTGCTGTTTCTTGAGAATAGCACAAGACTAAGTGTAAACGACACTCAGTCATAACTTTCAAATAAAAAGGGCTCGAATTAATTGCCAGTTATCAAGCAGATATTTTCTTACGTCTTACGTCTTACGTCTTACGTCTTACGTCTTACGTCTTACGTCTTA
>CAZTVP010000482.1:0-2512 GCA_964616995.1 uncultured Comamonadaceae bacterium | reverse complement strand
CCTGAATCTTCTAATATCCCAGCTATGTCATGTGCTATTAGTGGGTCATCATCTACTACTAATATGTTTATGTCTTTTTTATTCATTATTAGTCAAGGATATTATAGTTTTTGATTTTTAAATCTACCACAGCTCCATTTTCATTCCTGAGGTTTAAGTCTGCTTTTAGCTTCTTTGTAAAAGTTTGAATCAGCGTAAACCCGAAGCTATCTTTCTTCCTTTTTTCCAATTCCTCAGCTGGAAAACCTACTCCCGTGTCCCTTACAATTAAATGTAATACACCTTCATTTTCTGATAGATTCACCGTGAGCTCTCCCGCACTTCCGTTAGGAAAAGCATATTTTAAGGAGTTGGTAATTAGTTCGTTAATTATTAGTCCTAGAGGGACTACCGTATCTACATCTAGATTTAAATCGGCTATGTTTAGTTGAAGTTTAACTTCATCGTTAGCCACCTTGTAAGTATTGAACAGATTCTTAGAAAGCTTCTCCAAGTAATCTTTCATTCTAATCCCTGTTAGGTTCTCTTTCTGATATAGATTTTGGTGAATGAGGCTCATAGATTCTACTCTGGTTTGACCTTCATTCAGCGCATCTTTGGCCTTGTCATCATCTGTAGCCCTAGTCTGAAGTCTGAGTAAACTAGAAACCACTTGAAGGTTATTTTTCACCCTGTGGTGAATCTCTCTAAGCAAGGTGTCTTTCTCATCTAGTGACTTGCTAATTTTTTCTTTCTGCTGCGCAATGGTTTTTCTGCTCTTAAAAAGAAATAATGCTAAAAGACCTAAAGCTATAAGTCCAATGATAGCTATGGTAGAAATTCTCTTTTGCGCGGTGTTTTCTGCTTGAAGTTTTTCTTCTTTGAAGACGAACTCAAGGCTATCTCTTAAGTTTTGCTGATCATAATCAGATTTGAATTTGGCTTTAATGACTGCACGCTGGCTCTCATCTGAAACTAACTCTTCTTTCAGTTGAAAAGCCTGATCTAACGCCAAGTACGCTTCTGAGTATTTACCAGAACTGTTAAGGATTTCTGCTAATAATTCATAACCAAGTTGGCTCTGCTTTTTGTTATTCAACTGGGTAGTAATTTCTAGCGATTTGTTTATTTCCTTTTCGGCCAAGGCTAATCTTCCTTGATCTAAATACGCTGCAGCTAGATGTTTGTGTGCGTCAAAGTATTCATCCTTAATTTTAGATGATTTTACCACAGAAAGAGCACTATCAGCATAGATTTGAACACTATTAAAGTTTTGGGTATAGCTGTAATATTCCGCTAGTTGAGCATATGACTTGGCTTTGGATTCAGGGTCATTCATTTCTTTAGCCAAGTCTAAATTGGCAGAAAGTACCTCTAAAGCTTCATCAAATTTACCTTGCTTCAGCAAGCTCCCACCAAGTGTAATTCTAGCATTATACAAGGGAAAAGCATTCTTAAGAGAATCTAATATTCTAACCGAATTTCTACTGGCTATTTCAGCCTCGTTATTTTCATCTATAGAAAGATATAAATAAGCTAATTGAGCCTGAAGAGTAGCGTATGTGTCTAAAATTTTATTCTCAAGGGCTAGTTTGCTTCCGGAGTTGTAAAGTCTAGCTGCTTCATCATAATTCCCTTTGACCCTTGTAAAGTCACCTTTAGAGGATACGGCCTTACATGCATTCCTAACATCACCTGCTTTAAGAAAATATTCTTGAGCTTCACTAATTTTAATTATAGCAGAATCCAAGTCTCCTCTATTAGAAAATAATTCGGATTGAACGTAGGCGGCTTGTGCCATTCCACCAGGATCATCTATTAACTTAGAAAGGTCTTCACTTTTTTTATAGTAAGAGAGCGCAGTTAAAGTATCTCCTTTAATCATAAATAAGTTCCCTAAGTTAAAGCTGGCTCTGATGGAACCTTTTTTTAACCCTGTAGATTCAAAGTGATTAAGCGCTTGAGTAAAATAAGTATAACAAGAATCATACTTACCTTGAATGGCCCACGTAATACCACGAGTCATAAGTGCTTTACCTACAAATTGTTGAGATTCTGTGTTTATAGCATGATGTTCCAGCAGGTATGTCAATGCTCGTGCACTATCAGGTTGAGTGTACATAAACCCCTTTTCTATAAAAGCATGAAGACTCTCCATACGAGAGGAATCTATAATACCCTCATCTAACCAACTATTCCAAAGCGAGTCTCTGACTTCTTCAGATAATTGACCCTGTAATGGCTGATAGAATAACAGAATAAAAAGTCCTAGAAGAGTTAAAGTTCGTTTCAAGAGATTTGGAATTGATGTGAGAACAAAACTAAAGAACTGCCATTTAAGGTGACTACATAAAAATGTAGTTCTGTACTCACTACACATTCATGTAGCGATTTAGGGAGTCCACCCCTCTAGTTTTGCCCAAAAAAACTCAAAACAAAAATGATTTCTACAATTAAAAAATTCGGATATTTGGCACTAGCTGCTGCCTTTCTTTTCTCGTGTGATAATGATGATGACATGGAAGAACATGAA
>CAZTVP010000481.1:0-2515 GCA_964616995.1 uncultured Comamonadaceae bacterium | reverse complement strand
GGTGCTTGTGGAAACTTTGACGCATGCGCTGGATCTAATGATGATTTCTGTGCGTTCCAGTCTAGCGTTTCTGTAATTACACCAACTACACCAGAAACTTATTATGTTCACGTTTCAGGATTTAATGGAGCTACTGGTGACTTTACTTTAACAGTAACTTGTAATGTTCCTCCTTGTTTCCCACCTGTTAATGATACGTGTGATGGAGCTCTTCCTTTACCTGATGGAATTGCATTCACATCTGATAATGTTTGTGCGCAGCCTAATGATGCTGGAACTTCTTGTCAAGGGTTCGGTGGTGCTAGAGGAATCTGGTACACTTGGGAGGCTTCTACTTTCAATGCTGCAAGCATAGATTATGGTCCTGCTGCTGCCCCTGTGACAGCTGCTATGGCTAATGCTGAGTTAGCTGTGTTCGGTGGAAACTGTGGAAACCTAACTGAGATAGCTTGTTTCAGTGATTTAGATACACCTTTAACAGGTGAAGTTATTTCTGGGCTTACATTAGGTGCTACTTACTACTTCATGGTGTTTACTGAAGATGAGATAGATGAAGGTGAATTTGACCTTACTATTACAGGTGGAGTGGCTGGATGTAATATTCCAGGTGCTTGTAACTTTGATCCTTTAGCTACTATAGATGATGGTTCATGTGATTTATCTTGCTTAGGTTGTACAGACATTACTGCACTTAACTATGATGGTCCTTCTATAGCTGATGGTGGAATTCTAACTGATGATGGTTCTTGTTTATTCCCAGCTTGTGATCCTGTCGTTACCAATACAGGTTCAGCTTGTTATGGTAATAACTTAGCCGGTGAAGTTGTAGTAAATATTCTTCAATTAGATCCTGCTGAAGGTGTTACTGTAGAGTTCACTGCTGGAACTATCGAGGCTGGATTTGATGATTTAGCTATTTTCGATGGTCTTAATGGTACAGGTACTCAGTTGAATACTCAAATTGATGGAGATTTCACGGGTGCTCTCTTCCAGTCTGCTGGAGCTATGTCGTTTGTAATCAATTCAGATTTCTCTGTTTCTTGTGAAACTTCTGGACTTGCACAACTTGAGTTCAACATTTACTGTGGTGAGCAAGAAATTGTAGGGTGTCAAGATCCTCAAGCTACGAACTTCAACCCTGATGCTAATGCAGGAGATGATACGCTGCTTTGTGATTATAACGGATGTACTAACCCGTTAGCATGTAATTTCGATGGAGCATCAGTAGATGATGGAGGTGTACTTACGGATGATGGATCTTGTTGTTTAGAGAATTGTGTTACCGTGACAGCTACAGACGCATTCGGTGATGGAGGTAATACAATTACACTTCTTGATGTAGATGCAGGAACTATTATAGGTTCATTAGTGACTACAGGTGCTGAGGATGTAGCAGTGTTCTGTATCGGTGATATCTGTGTGGATGTTTCTGTTCAAAATAACGATGGTTTCCCAGAAGATTTAGGTCTTGTAATAAATGACGGAACTACTGATTTAGTAAACAGAGCTTCAGGTTCATTTACTGGAAATGAGATTATTCCAGTAAGTGTAGGAGCTGCTACAGGATGTGTTATTGATGGATGTACTGATGCTACGGCATTAAATTACAACCCACTTGCTAACGCAGATTGTTTAGGTGTAATCGGAGGAACTGATTTATCTTGTTGTGTATTCCCAGTGGCTAATAACGACTGTGATGGAGCTATAACACTTACTGCAGGAGCACAAGAAGCTTGGGATTCTTCACTTTCTACAGGAAGTGGAAATGATTGTTCTCCTACATTGACTAATGATGTGTGGTTTGCATACACTCCAGCATGTGACTTAGAAGCTACTTTCTTATCAGTAGCTGGAGCAGGTGGTGAGCTTGCAGTATGGGAAGGAGATTGCTCTGCATTATCTCTTGTTCAGTGTGCGCCTAACGATGGGTTCACAGGAGTAGAATTATCAGTGATATTAACTGGAGGTACTACTTACTATATCCAAACAGGAACAAACTCTTCATTTAACCCTGTAGGTACTGGAACTATAGAAGTATCTGAAGGTCCATGTAGAGGATGTACTTATGCTGATGCTATGAACTTCGATCCTGCAGCAGGAGATGATGATGGTTCATGTATGTTTGAAGAATGCTCTTGTCCAGGTGACTTTACAGGAGATGGATTCGTGAACGTAGCTGACCTTGGAGGATTCTTAGGAGCCTTCGGAGACGCTTGTGAATAATTAAGCAACTAAATTGAAATAGGAGAGACACGAATGTGTCTTTCCTATTTAACCAAATATTTATTAACTATATAAAAATTATTATGAAAAAACTCTTATTTTCATTTCTAGGGTTAGCACTTTGTGTGTCTGGGATGTCCCAGTTATCAAGTGTTACCGTAGATGCTCAAGCCGTTCCAGCTGGTGTTACTGGCGCAGGACTTGCTCCAGGTTCTACTAACTATAGAATCTACGCTAATGCGGCTAACCCTACAGACGCTATAGATAGAGTCATTGGAGGTAATGGATGTGA
>CAZTVP010000480.1:0-2544 GCA_964616995.1 uncultured Comamonadaceae bacterium | reverse complement strand
TGTAGCTGATTTGGCTTTGCAACGCCATTATCTCTTCAGCTCTAGCATGTTTTACTTCTTCTGGAACATCGTCTTCCAGTGTAAAAGCATGCGTATTTTCTTCATGAGAGTAAGTGAATACGCCTAATCTATCGAACTGCATCTCCTCTACCCAATTTCTCATTTCTTCAAAATCAGCTTGAGTTTCTCCAGGATAACCAGCTATTAATGTGGTCCTGATAGCTATATCAGGATTTATCTCTCGGATAGACTTGATGAGTTCAGTGGTTTTCTCACGGGTAATTCCTCTACGCATAGATTTTAAAATCTTGGTAGAACCATGCTGCAGTGGAATATCCAAGTAATTGGCCACATTAGGATGATTCTTAATGGTAGAAATCACTTCCATAGGAAACCCTGAAGGATACGCATAATGCAGTCTCACCCATTCTATTCCTTCTACATCTGCAAGCTTATTTACCAGCTCATCCAGACTTCTTTTCTTGTAGATATCCAGTCCGTAGTAGGTTAAATCCTGTGCTATGAGTAGTAATTCTTTCACTCCTTGCGCAGCTAAAGACTGCGCTTGTTTTACCAAGTCTTCCATAGGTGTAGAGCGGTGCTTTCCTCTCATAAGCGGAATAGCACAAAAAGAGCATGGCCTATCACAACCTTCGGCTATTTTTAAGTAAGCGAAATGACTCGGAGTGGTCAATAATCGTTCTCCCAGCAGTTCACTCTTGTAATCTGCTTTTAGCGTTTTTAAGAGTCGCGGTAAATCTCTAGTCCCGAAGAATGAATCTACCTGCGGAATTTCTTTTTCTAAATCACCACCATAACGCTGAGAAAGACAACCAGTAACGTAGAGTTTATCTACATAACCAGCATCTTTGGCATCCGCATAATGCAGGATAGTATCTATGGATTCCTGCTTGGCATTTTCTATAAAACCGCAGGTATTCACTATGACTATTTCAGCATCAGAATTTTGTTCCTCATGCTTAACCTCGAAGTCATTGGCTTTTAACTGTGCCATGAGTACTTCAGAATCGAAGATGTTCTTTGCGCAGCCAAGCGTTACTACATTAACCTTATTCTTCTTAAGTGTTCTGGCTTTCATTACTCTGACTTACCGAATAAAGAATCTACGAATTCAGTTCTATTGAATATCTGGAGGTCATTCATTCCCTCTCCCACTCCTATGTAGCGCACAGGAATTTTGAAGGTATCAGAAATTCCTATAACTACTCCACCTTTGGCAGTTCCGTCTATCTTGGTAAGTGCCATAGAACTTACTTCGGTAGCTTTAGTGAACTGCTTGGCCTGTTCCATAGCGTTTTGTCCAGTGGAACCGTCTAGCACGAGCATTACATCATGTGGAGCATCAGGAACTACCTTCTGCATTACTCTTTTGATTTTAGAAAGCTCGTTCATAAGGTTTACCTTGTTATGAAGTCTTCCAGCGGTATCTATTAAAACGATGTCTGCTCCCTGAGCTTTTGCACTCTGAAGCGTGTCAAATGCCACACTAGCGGGGTCAGCATTCATCCCCTGTTCTATGATATCTACTCCAGTTCTTTCTGCCCAAATCTTTAGCTGGTCAACTGCTGCGGCTCTAAATGTATCTGCTGCTCCCAGCACCACTTTTTTACCTCTGGACTTGAACTGGTGAGCCAGCTTTCCTATGGTAGTGGTTTTTCCTACTCCGTTCACTCCTACCACCATTACCACATATGGATTTCCATCTGTGGTTTCTGGCACTATAAAGTCCTCTTGGTCTATGGCATTGGACTCTTGTAAAAGCTCAGCTATTTCTTCTTTTAAGATTTTATCTAATTCCTGAGCATTAGTGTACTTGTCTTTCTTAACGCGCTCTTCTATTCGGTCTATGATTTTAAGCGTGGTTTCTACGCCTACATCACTTGTCACTAATACTTCTTCTAGGTTATCTAGTACTTCTACATCTACAGTAGATTTACCGGCTACGGCTCTCGTAAGTTTGGAGAAAACACTTTCTTTAGTCTTTTCCAGACCTTTATTCAGTGTTTCTTTATTCTCTTTTTTCTTGAAGAATGAGAACATGTAAGTGTGTTTTTAGGTTTTCTAGTGCCGTATTGGAAACAGACACTAAATAAAAAGGGCTTCTGCGAAAATAGCAAAAGCCCTAGTTTAATTTTTTACTGGTAAAAAGTCTAGTTTTTAGCCAACCAATCTTTTACCTCATCATTCAGTACGATGGCACTTTTAAAACCATAAGCTCCAGTGTCTTGATTCTTAGCAATTTTAATCACCTTAGTGTGTTGCTTTCCTCCTCCTTTCTGTAATGATGCTACTGTCTTCTTAGCCATGTCTTACTTATTTAATCTCCTTATGCACAGTGTGCTTTCTAAGGATTGGGTTGTACTTCTTTAATTCTATTCTTTCAGGTGTGTTCTTTCTGTTCTTCGTAGTGATGTAACGAGAAGTTCCTGGTTGTCCAGACTCTTTGTGTTCTGTACACTCTAAAATTACCTGAACTCTATTTCCTTTTCCTTTTTTTGCCATAATCTGGTTTTTCGGGTCGGC
>CAZTVP010000479.1:0-2556 GCA_964616995.1 uncultured Comamonadaceae bacterium | reverse complement strand
GATAACGGAACTCATTTTTATCAGGGGTTGGATTATAATGACACAGGTTTGTTCGCATATCATTTTGGACCGTATTCTGAGTCGCTTGATATTGAATACTTTAAAAAGTACATGAGAACATGGAGTGTTACGAGAGAAATGATAGATTTTCACGCTTGGCACTGGTCAGACCCATGGTATGTTACGCCTGAAGTAATTAGGAACTGGCCCGCTAATGGACGAGTAGAATTTGGTGAAAGTGCTCAGATGGCTCCTTATGCAGACTTAAATGAAAATGGTATTTATGAGCCGGATTTAGGTGAGTATCCTAAAATTTTTGGTGATCAAGCCATTTATAGCCTCATAAATTCAAGAAGAGATAACATAAGCGAATATGAAACTACCACCGAGATAGGTGTTATGGTTTATAATTACCTAGACCACCCTTCATTTTTACAGAACACCATCTTCGTGAATTATGAAATAAAGAACATTGGAGATGTGGACTATGAAGAATTTCAGCTTGGTTTAAAAACTGACTTGGATATAGGAAATCCAGCCAATGACTACGCTGGGTGTGATACTACTAGAAATACTTTCTTTGTTTATAACGGACTAAGTTTTGATTCTGATACAGTAATTCTGTTTAATAATAATACTGAAGCTCTTAACTTTAACGGATATGGTTCTCAGATTCCGGCCCAAGGGTTAACGTTTTTAAATAAGGAGATGTCCATGTTCAGAACAGAGGTGGTCGGAGATGATGATCTGGGACTTTCTTTATTAGAGAGAAGAGAGACATTTTTCCAAATGAGAGCTGAACAAGGAGATACTATTTATATCGGAGGAGATGGAATTAATAATGTTCAGCCAGACTCTATTCCTGCTCAGTTTATGTTCCCATCCTGTCCCACAGAACCTATTACTTCTGATACTTGGTCATTTATTTCTGAAGGATTATCTCCTGAAGATAGAAGAGTCACCGGATTTATAGAGGCTTTTCCTTTAGCAGCTGGAGAAAAAGTGTGTGTAGATATAGCATTGGCCAATGCTTATGCACTTGACCCTGAGGCAAATGATAATCACATACAAGCTGTGGGGGCACTAAAAAGTAAAATAGATCTTATTCAGCAGTTCTATGACCTAAATGATGCTGGAGAGTGTGAAAATGACTTCGTGGCTTCTTATTCAGAGTTAAATAGAAGCAGTCAAGAGATCAAAGTATATCCTAATCCGGTGGATGAAATCTTACATTTCTTAGGTGATTTAAGAGGAGTCTCACAGATTAGAATCTTCTCTAATGATGGTAAAGAACTTAAGCGAATCGAAAACCATGGCAGTCTCAGTAATTTGGATGTGAGTAATTTAGAATCAGGAATTTATATAGTAGAATTAGTAGGAAAAGATGGGTGTTTGTTTAGTCAGTTAATGGTTAAATTGTAAGAGCTTAAATACTTGTTAAATTAAGGGAATTAGAGGATAAGAAAGGTTTACTAGATTAGCGTATGATTTCTAAAGAAGCAATAGTAAAAGCGTGCCTAGCAGAAATAAATACCAGAATTAGTAATACCCAATCAGCCATAGACTCTGCCAGAGAAAGTGCTAATAATGAGCAAAAATCTACTGCTGGAGACAAGCACGACACCGCACGTTCTATGGCTCAGTTAGAACAGGAGAAACTTGGGTTTCAGCTAGCTCAGCACCAGAAAATGCTACAAGCGCTTAAGCAAATAGATGCGTCTATCACTGGAGACACAGTAAGGTTGGGCTCACTTATTAAATGTTCTAATGGCCTCTTTTTTATGAGTGTGGGACTAGGAAAAATAAGTGTACAAGGTCAATCGGTTTTCTGCATTTCTAGGCTTTCTCCATTAGGTGATGTACTCTGGGCAAAAACTGCCGGAGAACAAATAGAGGTACAGAAGAAATCCATAGACATACTTGAAGTGAGCTAGTCTGACTCAATAAGGATTCTGCTTAAAGTTCAGTAGGCTTTCCTGCCATTTTCTAACCACCGTTTCTGGAGTTTTATAGACCAGTATTACGCCATCATAACTTCGCTGATAATAAGGGAAAGGGCGTTCTAAAATTTGAAACTTAGAATCTCTTATGATTAATGCGCTGAACCCATATTCTATCTGTCCAGTTTCATTGTCCTTAGTTTCGATATTCGAGAATTCGGCTATGAAAAACTCGTTTTCAGTTAAGTCTATAAAAGATGTTACAGGTTTTAGGTCATAATCTAGTAGTGTTAGTTCTCTTGAGTTTTTATTCAACACTTTCTCAGATTCATCTGAATAGAAAAAATAGACAGGGCAGAGTGTAAACTGACTTTGAAAAGCCTTAGCTATTTCCTGGTTTTTATCATAGGCTTCCCTTTCAAATTTCTTAGCGGCTTCCTCTAAGCCTTTATCTCTCATGGATTGAATGGCCTTGGATTTATTGAACAGCCGCACCATCAGAACTCCTTCTTCCAGAGATTTAAGTTGGGTCAGTGCTTCGTTAGCTTCGTCCATGAGACGTTGCTTTCTTTTTTGCGCAGCGCTAGAAAAAGAAAAAAAACACAGAATCAAGCTC
>CAZTVP010000478.1:0-2565 GCA_964616995.1 uncultured Comamonadaceae bacterium | reverse complement strand
ATTATTCTTGGTTCTAGAGGGTTAGCTATATCTGTGATCATATCAAACACTCGCTCACCGATTTTAAATCCTATTTTTCTTCCTGGAATGTCGTCTACAGGTGGATGAATCCCTCCAAATATCCGTGACAGACTGCATTGATCGGAAGCATCCTTATAAGTAGCCCATTGCAACGCCATATCAACACTAGGTCCATTCTCAAAAACTAAAAACGCATCCTGTGGTGTTTCGAATACCCCCATTCCTCCAGGGAAATAAGCGTCTCCTGTAATGGCTTCCATGATGTAAGCTGCTCCTCTAGAATATGTAGAATGCCCTGAAATATATCCTGCAAAAGGAGGTGAAACGAAAGTGGGTCTCTGATAAGGCCACCAGTTTTCAGCTAGAACCCAGCCCACACCAGCTAGCGTACTGTCGGCTACACCGTCTATTATTTGGCCAAAGTTAGGCCCTGGTATACTGCTCAACTGATCTAGATAGTCTGGACCTCTCCATGCCTTCACTTTAATTTTATGTAGATGCTCTTGGCTTATACCTACTAAAGGATCATCCTCATAAACTAATTCTACAAATTCAGGAATAAGAGGAAGCCCTTCAGGGTGATAACTTGGCAAGTCAGCATCCGAACTTTGTCCATGATCTCCCATATATCTGATCGCTGATATAGGTCTTACATAGTCATACCATCCTTTTATACTCCATGCCGCTATAGCACAGTCGTGAACGGTAGCACCCATGGCAAAGTATGATTTTATATCCCACTCTAGATCATCAAGGATTTCACCCTGTCCATTCCATCGTTTTTCTAGTAATGGATTATCTGTTACGTAGTTTAAAATAGAATACCAATGCCCGGGGGGGGTTTCAGAGTCAGGTCCATCGGCCCAGAATTCTGCAAGCACCCTTCCATAATCTCCTAGAGGTACGATTTGTGGTTCGTAAGGCATCCCTGTATGTGGATTAATGTCATGCCCTTCTGAAGTGTCTAGTCCTTCAAAATAATTGTAAAACTGCTCTAGTTCAGCTATACTGTTATCAGCAGGATATTCACCTACATTTCCTATTCCATTAGGAGAGGCGTCTATCATAATTCCGCTAGTATGATCCAGAAGAGCTGACCAAACTGCTACCATAGTATGATTCCACTTATAGTCATCACTTAACCCATTTTCTAACCCTTCAGTGTCCATATATGCTGGGTCGCCTGGGTCACAGTATACTTTGTAAATATTTTCATCACGTGCATATTCCACCACATCTTCATCTGTGAGGCTGAATGGGATTACGTTACCCCATTCTGGGCTCAAGAATTCTGGTGTGTTTATAGGAAGAGGATTCCCTATTTGATCTATGGCTACTTGTAAAGTAAGTGGCTGCCATCTATTTGGATCAATCATATCCGGATTTCCAGCGAAGTTCGTTACAAGCGTATTATCTTCATGGATGGACTCATAATATTGACTGTCATACCCATCATCTTCAAAAGAACCATCTTGAAGTCCAAAAGCTATAATTCTATCTGCTATGTAGTTTCCTAAAGCAGCTGGACCATCGTTTTCATAGTCAGTGGATGTAACGTCTATAGGGTAGCCTAGTTCAGACATAAAGTCATCAAAAGATGCTAACACCGCTATTTCATTTGTGCTTGGTAGGTTGTTGTACCTGTGAGAAAGAATCCTATAAGCGGCATAGCTAATAGCTTCTTCTCTAGCTGCTTGTAGCTCCATCTCATCCTCAGGAATGTCTACTCCATTAAACGGAATAAAAAATCCACCTACGGAGTTACCTATGAAATATGGTCTAGAAATTAAATCATATGCCGCCCAGGCATCATACATACCTGCACTAGTGTGCCATAAGTTTCGGGCTGTTACCGTGGGTCTAGCCAAGTCATTTCTAATAGCATTCAAATTTAACTCATTCCATTCTCTAGCCACACTATGTTCTTGTGACCATGAAGGATTAGTTAAACATCCAATAGCAAGGAAAATTAAACACAATAGTTTCTTCATCTCAAAATAAATTGTTTTCAACAAAAATAATTCATGCAATAGCTCTTACCGCCCAACAACACTAAAATTTCTGTATGATTTTAATCAGTTTTTTGTATGAATTCACCTACGTAGAGGAAGTTTATGAGTTACAGAAAATCGTACTTTTGTACCTTCTAAAATTTTCAGCTCAAAATGAGTGATGCTATCAAGCACGAGTGTGGTCTGGCACTCTTAAGATTGAAGAAACCTCTTCAACACTACCGAGATAAATACGGAACAGCTTTTTACGGTCTAAACAAAATGTATCTGCTTATGGAAAAGCAGCATAATAGAGGCCAGGATGGTGCCGGTTTAGCCAATATAAAGCTTAACATAGCGCCAGGTAAAAGGTACATTAGCCGTGTGCGGAGCAATGGTAAAGCGCCAATAAAAGAAGTCTTCGAGAAAGTTAACAGTAGGTTTCAAGACTTAGGTGCGGAGGATCTAAAAAATAGCCAGTGGTTAAAAGACAACTTCGGCTTCACAGGTGAGCTATACCTGGGACACCTGCGTTACGGTACTTTTGGTAAAA
>CAZTVP010000477.1:634-2569 GCA_964616995.1 uncultured Comamonadaceae bacterium | reverse complement strand
TCTGATTGGTATCCGTCTTTGGAGATAGGAAGTTTAGAAGTTACTTCTTTACTTGAATTTACTCCTTGGAAGAATTCCTTAGCATACATCATGTCTGCTATATCTTTAAAGACTGGTGCCGCTAAAGCACTTCCGTAGTAAGTTCCACTCTGTGGGTTGAATACTACTACTATGCATGAGTACTTAGGCTGTTCAGCTGGGAAGTAGCCACAGAATGAAGCTTGGTATTTTTTATTGGCATAAGAACCATTTACTGCTGCCCAAGCGGTTCCAGTTTTTCCTGCCACGGAATAGAAATCGTTTTTAAGAACTTTTTTAGCGGTTCCGTTTTCTACCACTCCCTCCATCATTCTACGCGCTTGTTCTATGGTAGAATTCTTAAGAGAACGGTTTTTAATTACCTCAGGGTTTATAGTTTGGAATACTTCTCCTCTTCTAGAAAGGGCTTCTACAAAGAGTGGTTTCATTTGATTCCCGCCATTGGCTATGGTATTGTAAAAGCTCAATACTTGGAGTGGAGAATACTGTACCTCATAACCGATGGCCATTTGTGTTAGACTTACTCCTGACCATCCTGCATCTCCTGTGGTGGATTTGATTACCGGAGGTTGTTCTCCTTTAAAGTTTAAGGCTAGCGGCTGGTAAAGTCCCATGCTTGAAAGTTTATCCAAGTAGGACTGAGGATTCTTTTTGTATGCGCGTTGCAATGCTAGTGCACAGCCCACGTTAGAACTTTTCTCGAATGCCTCCTGAACGGAAATGGTTCCAAGCCCACCTTTATCCCAGTCGGAGTCTTTCATTACTCGGTCATAGAATTTTTTAATTCCATTACCCGTAGCTAATGAATCTTTTAAATCGATTAGGTCATCATCCAGAGCAGCTAATAGAGAAGGTAATTGGAAGGTAGAACCTGGTTCTGTTCTGGTCAGAATGCAGTGATTAATATCCTCCACATAACTTATGCTTCCATCCCTATTCTCATTTTTAGAAAGGTTGGCCATGGCTTTGATGTAGCCAGTTTCTACTTCCATAACTATAGCTGCTCCCCATTCACAGTCGTGCTTCTGGAGCATTCTTTCTAAAGAAGTGGTAGCTTGGTCTTGAATTTCTGAATGTATGGAGCTGATAACATCTGCTCCTTCTACCGGTCTTTGGATATACTCATCGGAGATAGGTTTCCAGACTCCACCAGCTATTTTTTCTTCTAATCTGTAACCAACTTCGCCAGAGAGTTCGCTGTCATAAGCTCTTTCTATTCCCACCTGCTGGTGTTCTCTGTGCTCTCCTATGGTTCTGCTGGCAAGTTTGCCAAGTGGTTTTCTTCGCTTTTTGATTTCTTGAAAAATGAAGCCACTCTTGTACCTTCCCATATTGAAGAAAGGAAGTTTCTCCATTTCCTTTTTTTGGAGGAAATCCACTTCTTTTTTGATGGATTGGTATCGGTTTTTGTTTTGCACCGCCTTCTGGAATTTTTCCTTGAATTCTTCTGTAGAAGTCTCTGGGAAAAGAGTGTGAAGGCCTACACTAGCTGAGTCTATGTAATTTCTTAATTCATTTTCATCCAAGCTGTTAGCTTGACTGTCCCATCTCACATCAAATTCTGAAATAGATGTAGCTAAAAGCAGTTTGTCCGATGAGAAAATCTGTCCTCTCGAAGGTTGGATTTCTCTTTTTTGCACCGCAGATTCTTGTGCCTGCTGTTTCCAAGCATCCTCCGCAAAGAATTGTATAGCAAAAACCTTAATGGCTATACCAAGCGCAAGTGCAGAAATGAGCAAATAGATTACCCAAACTTTAATAGATATGTTCTTTACGTTCTTCACTATTAGTTAGTCAGTATCTCAGGGCTGTGCGTAGGTTTTTTTAGTCCTGAAGGTTCTGTATTCGTAAGGATGTTAGAGAGCTGAGTTTTACTCTCTTCATTAGAAATAACCG
>CAZTVP010000477.1:0-624 GCA_964616995.1 uncultured Comamonadaceae bacterium | reverse complement strand
ATTTTACTTCTCTGAGTTGTTTAGACTTGTCAGAGATGGTTCTGATGGTGTTCTCAGAATAGTACACCCACCAAATGTGAAACAGAAAGATTCCTGTTAGAAAAAGGATAAACGGCATTTGAGTGACGCCTCCTTTTACTAGGAATTCTCCGTTTAGAATCCAGTTCACTCCTTTGGAAAGAGCTGATTTCTTCTTGGTTTGTTTAGGTTTTTCTATTTGTTTAATCCTGTTCATTTATCTTTTTGGCCACTCTGAGCTTAGCGCTACGGGCTCTGCTGTTTTTCTCTGTCTCACTTGATGTGGGCATGATTGGCTTTCGGGTTACAGGCTCTAAAGGCCTTATGATATTCCCGAAGAAGTCTTTCTCTAGCTCTCCGTTGAAGTTTCCAGAACGCATGAAATTCTTCACCATTCTATCTTCTAAACTGTGGTAGGAAATGACTACTAGCCTCCCTTCTTGGTTGAGCACATGCTTACTTTGAATGAGAAGTTCTTCTAGTGCTTTCAGTTCTTCGTTTACTTCTATTCTTAGTGCTTGAAAAACCTGAGCCATGAACCTATAATCATCTCTTTTAGGAGTGACTGGCTCTAGTGCTTCTTTTAAAAGCTCAGTAGTGTTAATT
>CAZTVP010000476.1:0-2573 GCA_964616995.1 uncultured Comamonadaceae bacterium | reverse complement strand
ATGCTCGTAGATTCGGGTTATGGGAAAGCCATATAGACTGGCAAGCTATTTTTAGAAATCCTACCACTTATTTAGAAGGTCTATATTCTGATGAAGAAATAGAACGTCAGTTTGTGTATGAGCTAACTGATGACATCAAGGCTAAGTTCCCGAATTCTACCATAGAGAAATTCGAGATTAAGGATGAGTACAAAAAGTCTATAGACTTAGGCGAACGTCCTATAGAAGCTATCAATAGAAGTTTAGCACAGCACAAGAAAATGGTTCTGGAAAATGCAGATGATGTATTCGATGCATTAGAGCTAGCAGACCTTTTAGAAAAAGAAGTACAGTATAGAGTGAAGCGTTTTTCTTATTGTATTTCTAAATCTACGAAAAACTACTTGGACTGGATGCAAGAGGATTACATGAGAAAACTCAAGCAGCAGATTAGAGAGTCTTTCAACTAGACCTCAGGTTCCATTTGATTTAGGTAAATTGTCCTGTGGATTTAGAACAACTGCTCTACATTTTAACAGGCGTATTTCTCAGTAACGTACTGATTTCTGTATCATTTCATTTTGGGCATAAAGGGCTTAAGCAGTATGGTTATCATGCTGTTAAGGTTCTGACGCTCTACGGTGTTCTCTCCATCTATTTATCCATTTGCGCAGGTAATCATTGGTTGTATGGTTTAGGCGTTTTAAGTTTAGTAACTGCAGTTTGGCTGCGCAAAGTCTCTTATTACCTCTATATCCAAGGCATTCCAAAATTCAAGTATTCCACCAAGTGGATTTGGTTTACTCTTCTCGGGGTGAATGTCATTAGTTATGTAAGTCTCTCTGAATTCTACCAAATCATTTCTGCAAAGACTCTATTGCTGTTTTACGTTTTTGAACTTCTCTTAAAAAGTGTTCAGTTAAAAAAGGAACAAAAGCTGAACGGTTCAAACCTATTAATGTTCTCAATAGCTGCAGAAGTCTTACTCATAGTAGGCTGCTCATTCACGGTAGTTTATCCTTTTTATTGGAGCTTTTTTGTTTTTTTAATTTGGTCAGTAATCGTTTTGATAAGTTTAGGATTATTACTGTTGCCTAACATAACTGCTCATTTTAAAAATGAAAAAACCAAGAAAGAGAAAAGCATAGCCTTAAGAGAGAAAAACCTGAAAGAACTACAAAAAAACACTCAACTTGAAAATGAAATTACAGCCGCTCACTCCTACTCTCAACTCATTTCCTTAGACACTAATTACATAGGTGATATAATAGAAATCATCCGTTCTAATTTGACCAAGAAACAGGATGACAGCAGTCTGCTCCTGACTAGATTAGCCACTCACTTGAGAAATCATGTTTACTTTAAAAAACGAGTTTAAACTTCTTTCAGATTTTAATCAGTTGTGTGATAGCATTGGTTTTGGTAAAGTGAATTTTTACATTTCAGATGAACACCAGCATGACGACTTATCTCTGCGATCTCATGTTATTCTACCGCTGATAAAATCGTGTTATAAGTCATTGGCAAAAAGGTTCACTGATTTCGAGCTTAAAATGACTTTGGCTCAGGAAGAAAACAAAGCGCTAAAAATTCTCATCACTTCTAGTCATGAGTTGGATACTTTATCTACGGATTTCAGTACTCCTTATATTCAATCTAGACTAATTGGAAAAAAGCAAGATTATGGTCAAATCATAGAGCTTACAGAAAAATCCATAAGTCTTAATCTTCAGTTAAATCATACTTCAGAATGAGCATGGAGATTACACTGAATATATTCATAGGCTTTTGTATAACGGGTATTCTATTTAATTGGATATCAGGAATAGTACTGAGATTAAAGAGTCCCATTTTCCTTTCTGGGCTTATACTTCATGCTCTATTTATAGTGTTGACTCAAGCTGATATTATATCACCTTTCTTACTTTTAATTTCAGGGTTGTTTTACCCAATTTTTGGAGTTTTCTTTTCTAGTCCTACTCATAATGTAGATTCTCATTTTTTTCTTGATAGAAAACTCAGCTTCATCTCATTGATAATGATTTTGATTGGATTGGGAATAGGTCTGTTTTGCACCGCTGAGTACATTATTTATCTGGCACCTCTGACCTATTTGTTTTACTTAAGGAACTTGTTCTACTATCATAATTTCAAAGGATTATATACTCCTAGGCAAAAAATGATTACGCCTTCACTTTCTGCCGTGTTAATAGCTGTAGTTTTAGACGTGTGGTTTCATATTCTTACAGATAGAGAACTGTGCATTCAATTCATCCTAGAAAACCTAATCTTAGGGTTAACCTCCTTGGCCATAGTCTATAATTACCTCAAAAAATATTACGTCTTTTTAGAACAAAAGGAACAGGAAGACAATAAGTTGTACAAAAAAAGCTTAAGCATTCTTAATGCGAATCGAGTACTGAGCGAACGTCTGGTTTCACTAGAAAATAGTGCGCTCACCCATCAGGTAAATCCGCACTTTCTGTTCAACGCCATAAATAGTATAAACTCACAAATCATTACTGAAAAAACTGAAGTGGCGGATTCATACCTAGTGAAGCTTAAAAGTTTTATGAAGCTTACATTTAGCCAGA
>CAZTVP010000475.1:0-2573 GCA_964616995.1 uncultured Comamonadaceae bacterium | reverse complement strand
ACTCAAGCTGCACTCCATTAACTAAAACGATAAACTCAGCATTTGTAAGCGGTTCGCTTCCATTATTAGTTAGTGTAGCAGTAGGCCAAACAAATGACTGACATAGAGAACCTGACCAATCATTATTTATAACCACACTAGCATCATGTGCATAAATAGGTGCAGCTTCAGGCCATCCGTCAATAGCCATAGGAGCTATTCCTAATGGATCCAGCCAATCTTTTAACCTTGTGCTGGGACTATTTCCATCCCATGACACTCCAAATCTACCATACCAGTCAGCTTGACCATTATTTACCTGACCAGCACAAGCGGCAAATCCTCCGTATAGTTGACCAATTACTCTATGATTTTGATCAAAAAGCGGAGAACCAGAAGAACCACCTTCAGTTACTCCATTTTCCCATTCATCTATATACCATACCTGAGCCCCTCCCTGGAAAGCGTGATATGGATTATCTTCTTCAAAACATATTTTCATAACATCACCTGCCGGATGATGAATACCCACAGCGGCAGTTACTGTTTCAGCATCTGATCTGTCCCACCCGACATACTGAACATCATAACTAGCAGGTGGAGCAGTACTTAATTCTATTAGTGCGAAATCACTTCCTCCATTATTGGCTACTAAATCTCCTGAAGAAACGGTATCAAATATCCCAGCACTATTTCCATCACAATCGTCTGCATCATGATTAAAAAGATAGACCCAGTTTTCAGGATTTCCCAAACAATGATCAGCAGTTAAGAAGTATGGAGTTCCATCATTAGCAGTATTGTTTACTAATGCTCCACTACAAACGCTAAACCCTCCACTAATAATTAGGGCCACAGACTTTTTTTCTGTTTGCCATTCATCACCTTCAGGACAGTTTACGTTAATGTTACATGGGCCGGAGTTTCCATAGGGACCTCTTTCTACACCTTGTTTAGCTGCTATAACTCTATAGCCTTGAATAACCTGGCTCAGAGCTAATCTCCCTCTTTCTACACTATAAGGTATTATATACTCTATCACAACTTTATCTGAATGTATCAGACTTACAGGTAGCTTACCAGCAGACTTATTGTTCTTGTATGTAAATGAACCTAAGAAATCTGTTCTATCTGCATTCCATATGTAGAGACTAGCTCCTTTTTCTAGTTCATACTCGCTGAACAAAAATGAAAGAGACTTAGCTCCCTCTGCTTGTATACCTAATCTCCATACTTGATCACCATTGTCCAGCGTTGTCCATGTGCCTGAATTATCTAGGTTGAAATCTACATCATGTTCTATACCGAATCTGTAAGGTGTATCTTTATATGAATCACTGATTTCATCTTGAGCTCTAATCAGTTCCATATCTAAAGCTCCAAACTCCTCAAAATCTAGTTCAAATCTATCTAAGTCCTTTACCTCCCAATAAAGTGGTTCTCCTCCTTGGCTTATCTGACCTAGAAGTGGTGCGGTGCAAAAAATAAATACTACTAATAATGAATAATATCTTATCATCTTTCAGGTTTTGTTCTTTTAATAGTGGTATCTCATTTTTCTGTCTGGAAAGCCAAATAGCTTTACATCCAATTCTAGGCTACCATTATATCTTATTGGTTTCAAATTAAATTCTAACGTATCAGTGAGCAGCGCTCTACACATATCCCTATTAGCATTATGCTCTAGATTCAGTGTAATCTGTGGAGGCATACTCTTGGCATAAGCACCATTCGTTTTTAAGTTCCACACGTGCTCCTCACATCCTCCTCCATATCTTACAAGTAAAATTAAGTTGTCCCCCTCTATACTAGATTCTAAAAGTGTAAAGCTATCGGTTTCTTGAGGAGTGTATGTAGGATCTACTTCTACTTCTGGTATAGTCTTTTTAGGCATTTTTGACTCAGCTTTTTTCTCTTTAGCTGCTTCCACTGTTTCATTCAAATTAGCCGTTTTCTTCTTGTTATTACAGCTGCTAGAGAGCAGACTGAAAGAAAGCACACCGCATACTAAAACAATTAAACTATACTTCATTTTCTTTGGGTTACTAGGTTCTAAACTTATATCGAAAGTAGGTTATTCTTGGAGTTTTATTTTTTCTCTTCGTACAGTTTTTTAAGCTCCATTAGTTCATCTCTTAAACGAGCTGCCTCCATGAAATCCATCTCCTTAGCTGCTTTTTCCATGGCCTTCTGGGTTTTTTTGATAGATTTCTGTAAATCATCTGAAGTCATGTATTGTACCACAGGATCTGCGGCTACAGACACTACAGCTTCTTTCTCTTCATAGTTAGACGGTCTAGATACTACACCTGAGTTTTCAAATAGCGTTTCGTTCTTTTTATTAATCTGCTGAGGAACTATTCCGTGTTCGGTATTATAAGCTATTTGCTTTTCTCTTCTTCTAGAAGTTTCATCTATAGTTTCCTGCATGGAATCTGTAATGGTATCAGCATACATAATTACCTTACCGTTTACGTTTCGAGCAGCACGACCAGCGGTCTGAGTAAGGGATCTATTGCTCCGCAGAAAACCTTCCTTATCCGCATCCATAATAGCTACTAGGGAAACCTCTGGTAAGTCCAATCCTTCTCTCA
>CAZTVP010000474.1:2046-2573 GCA_964616995.1 uncultured Comamonadaceae bacterium | reverse complement strand
TGTATCATGATTTGTAAGTAAACAATCAAAATCTCCGTCATTATCTATATCTGCGAAATCCACAGTCCATGACTGATGATAAATTACTAGACCTCTTTCTAGGGCCTCATCAGAATAATTATTGTCACCATCATTTATGAAAGCTGCGTTTATTCTTCTTGGATCTTGAGGATTATTAACGAACTGACGGCACTTAGCTATCACTAAATCTAGGTCGTTATCATTATCTATATCAGACCACACACTTCCATAGTTTCCTGAATTGTCAGAAGCAGGTGTAGTAGCCATGTCTATCCATCCATTCTGTAGTTCCAAATCTCCAGATTGATCATTTCCCCAAATATTGGATTCGGCATCATCATGACATCCAAAAGCGTCTAACCAACCATCATTATTTATATCTGCTAGATTAGCTGCTTGCATGAACATAGCCTCTCCTAATTCGATCAATGTGTGATTATCTGGATCAGTAATTTGGCAGTAGTGAACACCGTCATATGATCCTCCAGCGAACACATCCTTATGAC
>CAZTVP010000474.1:0-2036 GCA_964616995.1 uncultured Comamonadaceae bacterium | reverse complement strand
AAAAGATTTCATCGTGTAACCTGGATTACCATCTAAATTCTGATAAAATATGGTAATGTTAGTACTTTCATCTAGCGTACAAATGTCATCAAACCCATCACCATTCATATCGGTTACAGCCACACATCCTCCACTATTTAAAGCTTCGGGTAACATTGAACTTGAATCTGTAAAAGTTTGACTATTAGCTCCTAAAGCTAATACTAGGACGCTCAGCGAGCAGAGAATAAAATTTTTCATGTTGATTTTTCGGTTTTACAAAAGCATAAAGTTAGCGCTTAGGCTGTTTTCCGTATCACTATTTACAAACAAAAAAGGTTAATGCCTACTGCTCTGTCACATTAGAGTTTAACTTGAATGCATCATTTCCCAGAATTATCGGATTGTCAGAAGAAATACGTTTTATCTCTGGCCCATTTTCAAGTTTTAGTACACCTCTAGGACAAACCGCTGAACATATACCACATCCTACGCAACTAGCTCTAACTATGTTCTGTCCTTTTTGCGCATAAGCTCTTACGTCTATCCCTTGTTCACAATAGGTAGAACAGTTCCCACAGGAAATACACTGACCACCATTAGTAGTGATTCTGAATCTGGATTTAAACCGCTGAATGAGGCCCATGTAACCCGCCATTGGGCAGCCGAACCTACACCATACTCTGCTTCCTAAAACCGGATAAAACCCTACTCCTACTACACCAGAAAAAGCGGCACCTATAAGAAATCCGTATGGTTTCTGGTAGTAATTATAGACATCCATTCCTAAAAAAGAAGAGTTTCCAGTAAAGTGCTTGTAAAGGACTGCAACAGTCATAATAAATACCAACACCATTACAGAGTGAATCATCCATCTTTCCAGCTTCCAAGCCGAAAGTTTTTTACTGGAAAGTTGTCTAAAGTTATCTCCGGCAGTTTCTGCCAGTCCTCCACAGCCACATACCCATGAACAATACCATCTTTTACCCACGAAATAAGTAATGACAGGAGTCACTATCAGAAACATAAGAATCCCTACCCATAAATAAGTCATGCCTACAGGCTGATATTCTGCTACTTGCATACCCGCTACATTCCAATCATAAAAAAAGTCATAATTCAGCGGCCATATATTCTTAATATCTGTATCGTACCACATTTCATAGCCTTTGGATTCTATCAGTGAACCATTGTAGTTTAAAGCCACTAAAATTTCAGGAATCAAGTAGGCCAAAAACAACTGACTTATAATTACCACTATAGTTCTAATGCGCTGATAGCGATTATGTCTGTATTTGTAAATAAATTTTATTCCTAAAGAAAGAATCAGGATAGTATAAAGTGTTCCGTAAACAAACCACTGACTAGCGACTTTCCCATTTAGAATTAAACTCAATGGGTCAAATAGTGCTACTAGTCCTTCATTTACACCTTCTACACCAGCTCCTAATCCTAGAAATGATGGAAACCAATATAACAGCACATAAAATCCCGTTAACACTATTCCTAAAGCCCAGCCAATGACGCCTCTTCCAGAAATACCATCGAACCAGACTCCGTTATTCTTTATTCCCTCAGGAATACCAAAGTATTTTCCATAAGCATATACACAAGCTCCTGATAAGAAACAAAGCAACGCACCCCAAACGAAAACGGATGATGAAGACACCACGGCTTGAGTATTGAAAAAAGCCAATACTAGAATAAGGAAGCCTAAACTCCCAAGTCCCACTCCTACTTTCTGCCAAATTTTCAATCCAGATTCATCCGGATTAGAAATAGCCATGCTTGCATTTTTATCACTCATCTTATCCTTTTATTGTATTTAATATTCGCTTCCAACTTCTTTTTTTCAGCTGCGCTTGAGCACCCGTTTCTTTATTGAAATGTTGGACTATTTCTTTTTCGTACGTTTTATATAGTTCTGGGTCAAAATTGGCATCTTTTAATTGCTCGATTACTTCATCCACAGTTCTTTCCTTTTCCAGATGGTCATTCATTATCTCATGCCTTAATCGAATGCCGAATGTGTTCACTCCTAAGAATTTTCTTGTCTT
>CAZTVP010000473.1:0-2588 GCA_964616995.1 uncultured Comamonadaceae bacterium | reverse complement strand
TTGGCTTGAACCAGTGCTCCTGAGAAATTCTTCTGCTGCTGAAATAGCCAAATCAATAGTTCATTGTAAATGGCCTCATCGGGCTTGCGTTGTACTTTGGCCAGTAACTTCCCTTTAAGCATTTCAGCTTTTTCTTCATTCTCTACCACATTCAGCGTTCGGTTAAAACTGTTCTGCACGCTCTGTATGTAATTCGGAGAATTTTCTAGCAAGTTTAAGAACTCATCCACCATCTGTTCATGGTCTCCCATTTGGCCTTTTAAATTGGCCATTTCATAGTAATACGGATAGCCATCCACAGCTATTTTCTTGGCCTTCACATACGTCTTCTCCGCCATTTCATACTCAGAGAGCTTCACGAATTCTCTGGCTAGCCTAGTAGCATTACTTCGGCCAGGCATCAGCTCTTTTACTGCCAGCTCAAACTGCTCATCTGCCTGCTCATACTCACCTATCGTCTTGTATAAAATTCCCAGCTCCTGATGCCCCGTAGCTTTATTCGAACTCCGCTTGAGTTTCTTCTTAGCTATTTTTTCCGCCTCATCATACTCCTCCAGCGCTATCAGCGTCTGCAGGTACTTTTCATGCACACGATTGGTCGTATTATGCTTATAAATATCCTGATAATACAACTTAGCAGAAGCATACTGCCCTTCCTTAAAATAGTACTCAGCCAGGTCTAAATCAGTTTCCTGTGCATTCCCCATAAGGTTTAGCGCGGTGCAAAAAAATAGTGCTACTAACTTTCTTATCATTCCTTGATTATTGGAGCGTATTCAAATAAGGTTTTAGTTCTTCTAATCTCTTATCATGCTCAGTAATGAAACGAGAACTACGCTCATTTAGTTCTGTAATGGTCTGAACCAATGTTTCTGCTGCCTCTTTTTCTTTCTTCATATTGGTCTGAACGTACTCTTCATCCATTTCTGTCTCATTCTTATCATGAGTAGCACCAGAAGACAAAGCACTCTTGAAATTCATGAGCTGATTTTTAGTTCTTTCTATTTCAGCTCTAATCTGCGGAGCTCTTTTCTTGAACTTCTTCACTATGTTCTTCGTGTTTCTGTACTTATCTAAAAGTAGACCATTTTCTCTATTGATTTCTCCACCAGAAGCCTCTTTTACATAGTTCACCGTAGATTGAATAGAATCTAGTCTGCTGTTCATTTCAGCATGCGGTAAACCTTTAAACATATCCTCTGCTTTAACTACTTCAGCATGGAGAGAATCCAGCTGAGATACTTCCTTAGTGTAAGTATTCGGTTTGGAACAAGAAAACAGTGCTAACGCCATAAAAGCAAAAACCAATCTGTGCATTTCGTCTTAAATTTTAGCTGGATGAAGTTAAAGATTAAACGCTTATTTCCGTTCACAAATTATGCCAATGTGAGAATGAAACAACCTGATAAGATTCATGAAATACAATCTAGAGTTTTATATTTTTTTCCACTTCGTTTATCAATATGTAATCATCACCTAAAAACTGGGAAATCTCATCAAAAACCTCCTTTGCCCCTGAATAGAACTTATCCCATTCTATCTTACTCCAACTCCCTTCTTTAGCCGATTTGTTAAAGTCGATACTGGTAGAATATAAATCATTTAATTCTAGAACTTTCTGCCTAATCGATGCAGGTAGCTTAATTCTAGCTTCTTGACTCACCCTTCCAGTCAAATCATATATTTCAGCGTCTAGACATCCTAATCCAAATTTCTCAAATGAAGCCTCATTTCCATTCCACAAACACCCTCCACAATTGTAGTCAAAGAAAAATCTAAGTCTGTAAGCCGCTTTTGACGTCTTTTGCATTTTCTTTTACTTGACTGATATTAGAGTTTAAGAAGTAAACTAAATCCTAATTAACTACTAAGAAATATACTCAAACCCAGTGTAAGGAACCAAAGCTTCAGGGATTCTAATTCCCTTTTCATCTTGGTTATTCTCCAGCAATGCTGCCAAAATTCTAGGTAATGCCAATGCACTTCCGTTCAGGGTGTGTGCTAGTTCGTTTTTACCTTCTTCGTTCTTAAATCTAAGGTGAAGTCTATTCGCCTGATACGTCTCGAAGTTTGAGATTGAACTCACTTCTAACCATCTTTTTTGCGCAGCGCTATATACTTCCATATCAAAAGTCAAAGCACTAGTAAAGCCTAAGTCTCCTCCACATAGTCTGAGTGTCCTGAAAGGAAGCTCTAGTTTTCTGAGTAATCCTTTTACATGTTCCACCATTTCATCTAACACTTGGTAAGAGTTAGAAGGATGTTCTACACGCACTATTTCTACCTTATCAAACTGGTGAAGTCTGTTCAAACCTCTCACATCCTTACCGTAAGAACCCGCCTCTCTTCTGAAGCATGGCGTATAACCGCACAGCTTGTATGAAAAGTCCTTTTCCTTGATGATGACATCTCTGAAAATATTGGTAATAGGCACCTCAGCGGTAGGAATCAGATATAAATTATCTACTTCTGTATGATACATCTGACCTTCCTTATCTGGAAGCTGACCGGTTCCTATTCCACTGGCTTCATTCACCACATGTGGTGGGATTACTTCTTCATAACCTGCTTTGTCAGCTTCTGCTAAA
>CAZTVP010000472.1:0-2588 GCA_964616995.1 uncultured Comamonadaceae bacterium | reverse complement strand
TGGTATTCTTTACTTGTTGAAAATCAAAGGACGACACAAACGGAATAAATTCTATTGGTTCCTGCTTATTTCAGTCTTAATTCTGTTGACCATTACAGGCCATTATGGCGCCAGCATGACTCACGGAGAGAACTTTTTATTTGAGCACAAAGAACCTTTAGTGGTGGAAATAGATGATGTGAATGAAGCCATGGTTTACTCCGACATCATTCGTCCAATTTTTGAGAACAACTGCGTCTCCTGCCACAATACGGGTAAATCTAATGGAGGTCTGATTATGTCTTCCCAAGAAGCCCTGCTGAAAGGCGGTAAATCAGGAGATTTCTTTTCAGTATCTGGAGATGCGAGCCTGTTAGAAAGAATTCATCTGCCATTAGATGATAAAAAACATATGCCTCCAAATGGTAAAGTTCAACTATCGGAGGAGCAGCTGTTTTATTTAGAATGGTGGATGAAAAATGACCACTGTTTTGACTGTAAGGTAGAAAACTTAAATCCAACAGATTCAGATTTAGAAAAACTCAGGCTGCTCGAAGAAGACAAAAGTAAAATTGCCCTTTTAGAACGAGAGTTGAATCCTTTAAACAAATCTTGGCTTCAAGATCTAGTACAAGAAGGTATTTCCTTTTATCCGCTTGAACAGTCAAGTAAGCTGATAGCAGTGAATCTTAGTCCAATTCAATCTATTACAGCTAAGCAGATGAATGTATTAGCCGAGAATGGAGAGCATGTGATGGAGCTAAACTTAGCTGGAATAGACTTTTCAGACGAACAAAGCTCATCTTTATCTGAATTTAAGAACCTTATAAAACTCAATCTTTCAAACACTCTTATTTCTGATAAAACAATAAAAGAAGTAGTGGAATTAGAATATTTAGAATCAGTGAACCTATATGGTACTTCGGTCACTAAGAATGCTCTAGAGGATTTAGCCAAACTGCCATCAGTCAAGTCTATCTATGCCTGGCAAACGGATATTTCCTCAGATGATATCAAAGCTTTTCAAAAGAACTATCCATCGATAGAACTGATTGGTCAATTTGAATCGCCATTACTAGCCGAAAGTCAGCTAGAACAGCCAGAATTAAAATTCACTAGGACTTTATTCGCGGATACGGTAAATGTTCGACTCTTCACTGACTTTGATGGTGCTTCTCTTTACTACACGCTAGATGGGACTAGACCAGATACTACTTCCACCCTATTTAAAGACAAAATAACCATCCATCAATCTTCTGTTCTTTGTGCTATTACATTTAAAGATGGTTGGGGTTCGAGCGAACCAGTATCTGAAACTTTCAAGCAATTAACCATTCCAGTAAAATCGGCTGAAATAAATGGAGAGTTACATGAAAATTATCAAGCTCAGAAGGGAAACTCGGTAAATGATGGTGTAATAGCTTCCCTAGATTTCAAAGATGGAAAATGGCTCGGGTTTCAAGGAGTAAGTCCAGACTTTATATTAGAACTAGATAAAGCTCAAGCCATCTCCAATGTCTCTGTAAGCGCCATGAGTGCGCAGCCTAGCTGGATTTTTTATCCAAAAGGATTCACTGTTTATGTTTCAGACAACAGGACAAATTGGGAGAAAGTTCACTACTCTTCTTATGCTTCTGTTAAACAGCAGCCAGAAACAGAAAAACAATTCTTTGACTTAAGATTTAAAGAAATTCAAGCTAAGTACATAAAAGTAGAATTAGAAAGCCCTCTCAAGCTTCCTCACTGGCATGCATCTCCAGGAGAACCTTGTTATGTGTTTGTGGATGAGATTTTAGTGGAATAGTTCCATCGAATATTACTTTCTTGAATAATTCAACTGATGTTATAGAGCTACATTTGTAGCATGAAGAGAGTTCTATTCGGTTGCATAGTATTAATCTCATTAGTGAGCTGTGATGATTCTAATGATGATTTCATTGCGCACTTAGAAGACTATATTGATGCTGTAGATTCCAAGAGTAAAGGCATGAATGTGATAGCCTGCGCTGCTGGAGCTGAAGGTGGAATTGTAAACGGAGACCCGCATAGCACTTCTGTTTTCTACTATCCTATAAATGGAGCTTTTAATGTAAAGTATTGGGAAACGACTACAGAAGCCCCTGAATTATCAGACTACACAGAGAGAACTTATGCTTGGTTTCCAGTGTTTAACGGTTATCTCGCTCGATTTCTCACTCCTGATTTCTCAGGAGAGAAGTGGGTAATTATCACTTATGAAACAAACGACAGCTATCATATCAGCGACCCTATTCTGCTTAAAACCAACAACAAGCCTACAGAAATAAACCCATCTTTGGTTTCTGTCACTGAGAATAGTGTTACACCGGAATTCAACTGGAACGTTGGTCAAATAGATGAAAATGTCATTTACTTTCAAGTAGTATCTGAACTAGACGGCACCTTAATCTCTGGCACATACACGGAGGAACTGAACTTCACCTTCTATGACTTATCTAATGTAGTCTTGAATGTAAGCCCAACTGATACTATTCCTTCCATTCTAGCTAATGAGAACTACAATTTCACGCTTATGGGTGTCAGTGAAGACAACTGGGTAAATATGCTTAGTGAGCAGTCTTTTTTTACCA
>CAZTVP010000471.1:0-2604 GCA_964616995.1 uncultured Comamonadaceae bacterium | reverse complement strand
TATCCGTTCCACACGGACCATCAATATCACACACGTAGCAATCTCCAGAATCACAAGTAGCCTCTGGATTATAGTTTAAAGCTTGTGGGTTTAGGCATCCTGAGATCACACCTACTCCTATAGAAGTAATATCATTTGGCACTCCAGTAATGGTTTGTGAACCCATGGGTGAATTACTAGTTAGGACATAGTATACCTCGTCATCCTGAGCGTCATTAGTAGATAAGACATCATAACATCCATTTGGCAGAATGAGTTCCTCCTGTCCAAAACTACCATTCTCAAGAGTGTATGGGCCGTATACTTCACCTGTTTGTTGGTTTTCTAAACTCACACTAGTTCCAGTAAAGCCATTTCCACCTAGATCATAGAATTCTAGTAATACTTGAGATTCCTGTGAACTTCCAGAGCATTCGCAGTCTTGGTTAAAAACATCATTAGTGGTAGTAAAGTCCGCATCATCACATGAGTCTCCTTGAAAAACACAAGGTTCATTCAAGTTAAAATTACAAGCATTAATGTCTGTACACAATTGTGAATATGCAGAGTTATAAGCTGTGCAAAGCAAGACAACTACAAATAAAGCTAGTCTGGTATCCATGGTTAATTTGGTTTAGGTTAGTGTAATTTACTAAAATTCTACGGCTAATTTCTCTGATCTATAACTAGGAGTAGCCTCTTCCCGTTTTATTCAACGCTTCTATTCTACTGTTTACATGAAGTTTTTCATAGATGTTATACACGTGAGTTCTTATGGTATTTACACTCACGAAGCACTTTTCTGCTATTTCTTTATTTCTGAATCCTTGGGCTAATAAGTCTAGAATTTCGTTTTCTCTAGAGGTGAGAGAATAGTCTTGAGTGGGTTTTTCTGTGTTTTGCACCGCGGAATTCTGCGGCTTAGCAGACTGAAAACGAGCTACTACTTTTCGAGCTATGGAGCTACTCATAGGGCTTCCACCATTATATAATTCTCTGATAGAAGTGAGTAACTTTTCTCCAGCTGCACTCTTAATAATATATCCAGTGGCGCCTGCTTCTAAGGCATTAAACACATTGTCATCATCATCATACACAGAGCATATCATGATTTGGGTCTCTGGATATTTCTCTTTAAGAATTCGTGTGCATTCAATGCCATTCATTCCCGGAAGGTTAATATCCATTAGAATAACTTCAGGTACTTTTTCAGGAATACGCTCTAAAGCCTCCTCTGAATTAGGGAAAGAAATACAGGAAAATCCTTCCGTATTGTTTATGATAAAGGAAACCCCTTGGCGGATTTCTGCATTATCTTCTACCACTGCTACATGTATGTTTTCCACGATAATTGACGTATTTAGAGAAGTCATTTCACAAATTTCGACTATCTCAGTTAGTGTTTTCTAATACAAAATCATGATTTTTTAGGAGAGGAATCATGATTTTTAGGGTGGAGCCGTTTCCAATAGATGAAAACTGTTCTGCCTCACCACCTATATCCGAAGCTCTTTTTTTCATGTTAATCAGACCGTTTCCGAACCTCCGTGTCTTTTCCATATCGAATCCTATACCATCTTCTACTATTTCTATATAGAGCTCCTTGTCTAGCTTAATGACTGCATCTACTCGGGTGGCTTCTGCATGTTTATGAATATTGTGCAAGCATTCCTTCATGATTAGAAAGACATTTCTTCTAAAGGCAGCTTTTACTTTCAGATCTGGAATATGCTCAGGCATTTGTACTCTGCCGTAAAGATCTCTTACTTCTAAGTATTCGTTTATGTATTTCTGAAGGTAGATGACCAGACTTTCAAGTGAATCATTAGTAGGATTTAGCGCCCATATGATTTCATTCATTTTTTTCACTATTCCCGTGGCAGCATTATCTATATCCAAGATGGGTTTTTCCTCCTCTGACTTTAAGTTAAGCTTGGTTCGGGCTATTCTGGAGAGAATAACAATTTTAGTCAGCTCTGAACCTAGATCATCGTGCATGTCAGCACTTATTCTGTTTCTTTCTTCGAGTAAAGCTTGTTCCTTCTGAATAACGGCTAGCTGACGCTCATACTTTCTTTTGGCTAAAAACCTGAGTACAATAAAGGTGATTAATCCTAGAGCTAGAATGAGCGCTGTTCTGAACCACCAAGATGACCACCATGGAGGTAAGCTGGTGAAGCTAAAGGTTCTTACTCCACTCCAGTCTGAGTCATGTTTTTTAGCTTTTATACTAAATTCATAATCACCAGCTTCGAACCGAGGAAATTCTAGAGAAGTATTCTTAGTTTCTGTCCAGTCAGAATTAGAATTAAGTCGGTAAGCGTAGGTAATTTCATCAGGTCTGATGTAGCTGAGTGCTTCATAGGAAATCTGCACGAAGGCATCATCATAGGTAAGCTCCTGATGCTGATTAAAAGAAAAAGTATTCGACTTAGATTTAAACGAAGTAAGATGAAGCTTAGGAGGGGAGCTTAGGCGTTCTTTATAGAGTCTATGTTCTACGGAATTGAACATAATTAGACCTTCACTAGAGGCTAGGTAAACCAGTGAATCTTTAACTGCCACATCATTTATAATATTAGAAGGCAGCCCATCTAAGTGAGTGTATGAAATAATTACAGCAGC
>CAZTVP010000470.1:2216-2607 GCA_964616995.1 uncultured Comamonadaceae bacterium | reverse complement strand
GGATCATGATAAACGTTATAATCAAAACCGTCTCTCTGGTAAGTAGTTAGGTCTTCATCTGCTAACGCAAAGTTCTTCACTTGTCCCCATTCTGGACTGAGGAAATCAGGAGTACTTCCTGGTATTTCATTTCCACTTTGGTCTATAAAAATGTCCAGTGTTAACGGCTGCCATCTATTGAAGTCTGTTAAGTTAGGATTACCCGGCTGGTCTACTACCAATGGTGAGTTAATAGGTGAATAAACCGTATTTCCATACGCTCCTGCCTCATTAGAACCATCTGACAGACCGAAATCTATCAGGCACTGAGCTATATAATTCCCTAGAGCTGCTGCCGAGCCTGTGGAATAATCCTGAGAAGTATTAGATGTATCATAACCAAGCTGCCCCA
>CAZTVP010000470.1:0-2206 GCA_964616995.1 uncultured Comamonadaceae bacterium | reverse complement strand
TATATGAAATAGCTTCTTCCTGTGCGGCTTGAGCGTCTGTAGGAGCTGGAATTCCATCAAACATACATGTAAAACCATCTACTGTTTTTCCGAGTAGATATGTACATCCATCAGGCTGAAACGCTGCCCAAGCATCGTACATTCCTATGGATGTATGAAATAGATTTCTAGCGTGAATAGTAGGCCGTGCAAAGTCTCTTCTTATAGATTCAAGCAGCATTTCATTCCATTGTCTAGCTACTGTATGGTCTAAGCTCACCGTGGGAAAGTCAAGCTCCTCAGTACAGTTCACATCTGGATTATTTGGACATGGGTCACACGCATCTGCTAATCCATCATTATCTAAGTCTGCACCGCTGGTGACCAACTCACAGTTCACGCTCATAAACACTCCATAACCAGCGCATCCTCCTGTAATAAAATCCTGAAGACCGTCTTGATTGATATCTAAAATTCCTACATCGTAACTGTTATTAGCCCAGTCAAAAGTTCCTGTGTAAACGTCTGAGAAAATCCCATTATTATTCTGAAGAATAGCTAACTCTCTTCCTGAATCACACGGTGGAATATCTACATCTACATCAGAAACGATGACATCAAAATCACCGTCCAAGTCTAAATCTGCCTTATGTACATTCCCTCCAAAGCCTCCAGCTCCATCTATGACATCAGTTCGGGTTACATTTATATTGGTATCCGGAGTAACGGCATTGGTGATTAGAATATAATCATTGGCATCATCCACCACAAAAACATCTAGAAGTCCATCATCATTGTAATCAAACACTTCGAACATATATGGCGCGAATGGCGCTATATTTTGCCAATTGTTGAAGTTTCCAGTTCCGTCATTGAAAAGCACCATTAGTCCATTGTCATTCCATGGTGCCACGGCATAAAGTGTAGAAATTTTCAAGATATCATTATCTCCATCTCCATCAAAATCCACTATTTGTGCAGCTGTACCGAAAGCTGAATTTCTTAAATCACCCAACCTAGCCTCACTTTCATCTGTGAACACTCCAGTTCCATCATTCAGTAGCATAAAATCCTTAGCTGTTCCTCCAGCGGCATTAACCTTATAGTTTACAAAATATAAATCCGTAGTCCCGTTCATATCTATATCTCCGCTCCATACAGCGCATATAAGAGGTAAATCATCTGTAAGTTCAGGGAAACGTGTAGCGGTTTCATCTGCTAAACCAAGCCAGTTTCCTCCTCCATCTTCTCCTAAGTTTCTGTAGTAAATAGGCTGCTGCCCAAAGGTATTGGCCACTACTACATCTAACCATCCATCTGAATCAAAATCATCTATGACCACATCTCTCGCAAAACTCAGATTGGTTAAAAAGTCAGGAGCGTAAGTGGCAGTTTGGTCAGTAAGTACACCATTAATGTTCATGAGTAGTAAATCCGATTCAGCTGCTGCAGTTTGAATAGAGAAAGGTTCTTTTCTCACGACTATGACATCATCCCATCCATCATTATTCAAGTCTCCTACTGAAATGTCTTTTTCTTGACCATCAGAGTTGGCTACCGTACTAAGAATTAGTCTGGAGTCTGTTTCTTCCTGCCAGTCTAACCACTGTGCTTGGGAGCTGGAAAGACTAAATGAGAATAATAAAAGGAACGTAATAATTACGCGGTGCAATGTTCTTCTACTTCCGCAGAAATCTGCAGAAAAAGCGAGTTGGTTAAGGTTGTTCATGACCAAGGTAAAATTGAGGTTAACTGACCTCAAAAGTTACGGCTTTTTCACGAATGTATCACCTCAAACTGCATGTATTTGATTTACAGAGCACTACCTAACCCAAATAACCTTTCAGAGCGTTCACATACGCTTCGAAAGCCTTCACGCCTGCTTGAGTAGCTTTACATGAGGTATGAGGATAGTTGTTTTTAAAAGACTTTTCTACCTCTATATATCCTGCTTTTTTCAGTTTGGTAAGCTGTACGCTTAGGTTTCCCTTAGAAGCTTCTGTCTGTTCCAAAAGGTAGTTGAAGTCAGCACTTTCCACGCTGATGAGCAGAGACATAACTGCTAGCCTCAACTGAGAATGTAACAAAGGGTCTAAATCACCGAACTTCTTAGGCATTCTTCAGGTGTTTTCTAAGTGCAAGTCCTGGATAAACATATCCTAGAAGGATTCCTAAAGTCATTATCTCTTTCCAGAATTCTGGAAATAAATAGAACAATGGAGTAAGT
>CAZTVP010000469.1:0-2617 GCA_964616995.1 uncultured Comamonadaceae bacterium | reverse complement strand
AGGTCACGAGTTACCGTGGTGCGAGCTGCGTTAGTATTCTTGTAATTCATCTATGTGGATTGATGTTTTATTAATTCAATTCTGCTATCAGTTCATCTGCTCTTTTCTTCATGATTTCAGCTTCAGAGACATATGTACTGCTAGAAAAATCGCGTACAAAGGTAGTATAACTTTCTGTAAACTCTTGGTATCTTTTTGGTTTCTTCTTTTCGCTGGCTTTAGCTATCATCCCAAATTTAGATTTAAGCATTAAAAAAGACGTTTTCAGAGGAAAATTTGAATAAGTAAATTTCTTACTCCCGTAGTCTAGTAAATCCAAACCTGCGCTGTAGTTTTCATTTTCTACCAGCGCTTCAGCGGAGTTTATAAGTTCTTTTTCAAAAGGTCTGTAAAAATCTTGAATATCCACTACTAGTTCCTCTTTCTGAGTTACAGATATACTTTCAGAATCTAATGAGTCTAAAGAAGCCACCACATCTTTATTTTTATTTTCGGCTATAGAAATCAGTTCTGAAAGAGAATAGCGGTAAAAGTCTTCTGCTTCATCTAAAAATTTAGAATTAGGATATGATCTGGCCAGGGTGTTATAAAACTGTACGGTTTGGTTAAATCGTTCTTCCTGCTTGCTTGTTATACTGGCTTTAGCATATTCATACCATGCTTCAGTTCTTAGGAAGAAAAGGTCTTCTCTAAACTGAGAATCAGGATACTTGGCTAGCATAGTTTCTAATGCTATGGTAGCTGACTTATACTTTCTGGTTTTCACATAAAGCTGCGCTACTTCGAAGTCTTTTCTCTCGAGATTATAGCTCAGGAGGAGCATCATATTTTCACAACTGTCTTTATGCTCTGAGTTAGGGTAGTTATCTAAGAAGAACTGGAATTCATCTAGTGCTGCTCTGGTGTCTTGCTGATCTAAGCTGTAGTTAGGACTATTGTTATAGCTACTCATGGCTGAGATGAACATAAGTTCCTCAGCTCTAGGGCTGTTAGAGAATGTTCTGGCAAAATTCTTAGCGTAATAGTTAGAAAGGTAATAATCCTCTATGCAGTAATTGGTTTTAGCGTAGTAGTAATACACATCTTCATAAAGGGCGGTTCCTCTCACTAAGCCTATGAGCTCATCAAAGATGGGTACAGCTTTATAACAGTCACCTTCATTATAATACTTGACCGCGTAGTCAAATTTTTCTTGGATGTTCTTACTTTTTAGGACTTTACCATAGCGTAGAGTGTCTCTATTTCCGCAGGAAGCTGCTAGCAACAGGACGAGAGCTATTAGTAAACTGAACTTAGAACTCATGCATTAGTGGTTTCAGAGTTAGCTGAAAAACGCACAAAGATACGGTTTAGGTGTGGCGGATATGAGAAAAGTTGTGAAATACAATGAGGTTATTTTCACAATTCAAGGCGGGAAAAACCGATGTTTGGGTTAAGCAGAGACTCAATAAAAACTAGTTTTAGTATATTATTTCAGGCGCTTTAAGAATTCTAAAAAGTCAAAGGAAACAATTTTCCTCCTAATTATCTTTTTTGTTTTATCCAAATAGTTCGGGGTTAAATCCTAACATTACTCCCCATGCAGACATATTTACACCTACTACTAGAAATATGATTCCAAATAATCTCTTACTAACTGGTATAGTTTCTTTAATCATTACCTCTATGTTTCTTATTGATAAAGAAGATTGAAAAAACCGTTCAGTGATAAGCATGGACTTTTTAACAATTAAATCTTCTGCGTTTTCAATTTGAACTTTAAAGTGACCAGAGTTTGAAACTTTGAAATTGAGAATTTCAACTCCGATTTTCCAGTTTTTCCTAAATCTTGGCTTCATGAAATTTTCTTTTAGATCTATTACTTTTTGATCTATTGTGTTTATGATTAAGACGCGAAAATTACCGGAGTTTTTAACGTGACCACCACCTATAATGCAAAGCGCGAATAATCCGGGCTTTGATATTTCAAATTCTTGTTCCTTCATAATTAAAGGAAAACCAACGATCTCCTTGGCTTTAAACGATCTGTATGTCCATTTAACCCCAAAAAAGGTCAATGTAAATCCTATTAGGCTTAAAATGATGAATATTATCTGCATTCACTTTGATTAATGCCAGCTACCCACCAACCTTCAGCACCTTCATGTAGTGTACTTGGAGGTCGTTTATTTTAAGACTGATGAAATAATGACCGTCTGGTAATCCAGGTTCAGGTTTCCATGTTACCTCGTATTTTTCAGGTTGAAGGAGTTCTTCTTCCAGCGTAGCCACGGTGTTTCCATTCATATCAAAAACCAATATGCTCGTTTTAGCAGCTCTAAATACTCCATACTGAATGGTTAATTCCTCAGTGAAAGGATTAGGGAAAGTCTTATATAGAACTCCCTTTTCTGACCTTAAATCATGAATGGTGTTTACACCAGAGCTATCCAGTACGATATCCCAGTAACCTTCCAGTGCTCCATCTTCCTGCTCCAGTAAATTTATAATTCTGCCCGTGGCATTATAAATTCCAGATGTGAGTGAAGCTGCTGCATCAGCGGGAATATCTTCATCTCCAGCAAAGTACAGCTGAGTGGTTAAAGTGTCACTGTTAGGCGGAGTGATCTTGAAGTGA
>CAZTVP010000468.1:0-2623 GCA_964616995.1 uncultured Comamonadaceae bacterium | reverse complement strand
TTCATTTCTGCCAAAGATAGACTAACCTCAGTGAAGGAGATTATAGCTGACTGCCTGTTTTATTAATTGATTATTTACAGAAAAAATATGAAACAACAGATACTAGACCTTCCTCCTCAACTCAAAATTCTGCCCCAGATATACCTTTCTCACTTGCTCATCAGCAGCTAATTCTTCGGCTGTTCCTGTTTTAAGGATGCTTCCTTCAAACATGAGGTAAGCACGGTCAGTAATACTTAGCGTCTCTTGAACATTGTGATCGGTTATGAGTATTCCTATTTCCTTATCCTTGAGCTTACTGACTATACGCTGAATATCTTCTACTGCTATGGGATCTACTCCGGCAAATGGCTCGTCTAGCAGAATAAACTTAGGGTCTGTGGCTAGTGCTCTGGCTATTTCAGTTCTTCTTCTTTCTCCTCCTGAAAGCACGTTTCCTTTATTGGTTCTTACATGCTGTAGTTTGAATTCATCTAATAGCTCCTCTAGTCTGTCTTTCTGCTCTGACTTGGTGAAATTTCCTAATTCTAATACAGCAGAAATATTATCTTCTACGCTGAGTCTTCTGAACACGCTCGCTTCCTGAGGTAAATATCCCACTCCTAGTTTACTACGCATGTACATGGGCTCGTAAGTAATATCTCTATCGTCTAGATAAACATTACCTGAGAATGGCTTTACTAACCCTACGTTCATGTAAAAAGTAGTGGTTTTTCCAGCTCCGTTTGGCCCAAGTAAACCTACGATTTCTCCTTGATTGACCTCAAGAGAAACGCCTTTTACTACGGTTCTAGATTTATACTTTTTGACTAAGTTTTCTGCTCTAAGCTTCATATTCAATTTCAAATTTAGAGTAAATCCCTTTTTACAACAGGTGTGGTTGGTATTTTACTTCCATTGCACCGCAGACTTATCTCTAAAACAAATTAACTTCATCTTCGTTTAAGATAGTATATGAGAATCCTCTTATTCATCATAGCATTCAGCTTAAGCTGGAGTTCCTACAGTCAAACTAGAAGACACATGGCTCCGCTGTATGACTTATATGACCCTGGAATGAAAAACTCTGGCTGGCACTTCTCTCCTGGAATTACTTACATGATTCCATCTAAGAATCAGATTGTAAACGAAACGGGTTTAGAAGGTGTGTGGGAACAGATTAATCCTGCGGGGAGAATAGGACTTTATGCAGAGGTAGGAAGGCATCATCTATTTGATAAATTTTACTTCTTAGACCATTTAGATTATGGGATAGCCTACAAACGCTTTTCTGGCCGTTCATCTATGCAGCTGGTGTGTGACGACTGTGATTTGGTAGGCGGTTCAGAGTCTTCTTTCAAGGATAACTTCGTGGGAGGATATGTGAACTTTAGTAATATCATTCAACTCTCTGATTATACATTTCTCCAAAATGGTTTCGGGATAAATGGTGATTATAGAGTAGCACTTTCTAATGAGGTAGCCACGGCAGAAGGAACTTTTACCGGTACAGATGTACCACAAGCACTGCAGATTCAAGCACACTATAAACTATCCATCGGCTTTAAAGCAGAAAAAGGAACTTTTATAGTGCCAAGTGTAGAAATTCCTATTCTGAATATCATGCCTTGGGACAAGTGGCGTTCTACCCTAATTTATAATGGTGCTGGTTACCGACCTCTCATCATCAGTGTTAAGTTTATGTTTCTTTCTAAAAGAAAAGCAGCCGATTGTAAAGGAAGCTCAGATGGAACCACGGGGCATAAACTCTGGGACAAGAAAATGAGACGTTAAACTCCTTATCTTCGCTGCTTCCTTGAGAAGCACGTCTATGCGAAGAACATCTGTTTTATATGCACTTATGAAGCCCTTAGTGAACTGGGCCATTCGTTTGTTTTACAGAAATCTTCATGTGAGAAATGCTAAAGTGGTTTGTAACGCTGATGCTCCAATCCTCCTTATATCCAATCACCAGAATGCGCTGATGGATCCTCTGCTCTGCTGCATTACTTCTCCTAGGCAACTGAATTTTCTGACCAGAGCAGATGTATTTAAAAAGCCTTGGGCTAAAAAAATTCTGTTTAGCCTGAATATGCTTCCTGTTTACAGGCCTCATGATAAGGTGAATATCCTTGAGTCTAACGCTCCTACTTTTAAAGAGAGCCTCAGAAGGTTAGAGGACAATCAAATCATCAGTCTTTTTCCAGAAGGTACGCACCAACCTGACCAAAATCTCAAGCCATTTAAAAAAGGTGCGGCTCGTTTAATTGGAGATGTATTCGATTCTGGGAAGAATGACAAGATTATCATTCAACCGGTAGGAATTCATTATTTACATATCCAGCACTCTGGATTCCCTGGTTTTATTCAATATGGAGAACCTACGGTCATTCACGCTTCTGATATGGATTTAGATCCTGATGAGCGAAGAAAAGAGGTGGCACGAATTACACATGATTTACAAGCTACTTTAGAAGATTATGTCATCCATTTAGATGAAGGAGAGAAATATATAAGAAGGCTATTTATCTATCGTGCGGTGCAATGGGCTAATCTCTTCTCACAAAAAGGTGGAAGTATCCCTGCGTTTAAGGAGATTGAATCAACAGTAGAGGGTAGACTTAAGGAATTGGATTCCTTTGAT
>CAZTVP010000467.1:0-2629 GCA_964616995.1 uncultured Comamonadaceae bacterium | reverse complement strand
AAGCTCTTCTACTTTTTTATGCCACCATTCTGAAATCTCGAATTTCTCGAACCAGTCTTGAAGCTTTTTTCTGGCTTCAGCCTTAGGCATACCTTTTAGTTGAGCTAGATAAATGGCTTGCTCACCTACTTTCATCTTCTTGTATAAACCTCTTTCTTCAGGAAGATAGCCTATGTCTTTAATGTGTTCTCTATGCAGTAGCTCTCCATCTAAGAATATTTCACCTTGGTCTGGCCCAGTGATTTGATTGATAATTCTAATGAGAGAAGTCTTGCCAGCTCCGTTTGGCCCGAGTAACCCGAAAATGGTGTTCTCGGGAACTGTCAGGCTAACATTGCGCAGCGCCTGATGAGCAGCATATGACTTATAAATATTTTTTACTTCTAGGATGTGTCTAGCCATGGGGGAAATTCACATTTCGTACAAATCTATAGGGCTAAAAATAAAAAAGGATAGAAGCTGACCAAAAGATTTCAACCTCTATCCTCATCTATAGATTTATACGTTCATCGTTTAACTGAACATTTCTTTTACTTTCTTAAAGAATCCTTTATCCTTAGCTCCTGGAGTAGGATTAAAGTTCTCAGATTCTCTTAGCGACTGAAGCATTTCTTTCTCCTCAGAATTCAGCTTTTGTGGTGTCCAAACATTTAAGTGAACCAGTAAATCTCCATTTCCATAAGACTGAACTGAAGGAAGACCTTTTCCTTTTAATCTGAGCGTTTTACCGCTTTGCGTTCCTGGGTCTATTTTAATCTTGGCCTTTCCTTCCAAAATAGGAATCTCAAGCTGAGCTCCTAACACTGCATCTAGGAAATTTACATACAAGTCATAATGAAGATTCTGTCCTTCACGTTGGAAATGTGGATGTGTTTCTTCTTCTATCAGAACTATTAAGTCTCCAGGAATTCCACCAAAAGGTGCTGCGTTTCCTTTTCCACTTACATTAAGCTGCATGCCTTCTTCCACACCAGCTGGAATATCTATGGTAACTACTTCCTCCTTTCTGTCTAATCCATTCTCATCTGTTCCTTTAGGTCGGCTAGTTACTCGCTGTCCAGTTCCATGACAAGCATTACAGGTAGTGCTGGTCTGCATCTGACCTAAGATAGTGTTAGATACTCTGGTGAGTTGTCCTGTTCCTCTACAAGTCTGACACTCGCCATATTCTACTCCATCTACATTTACCAGCTTGAAGACTTTAATCTTCTTTTGAACTCCATTGGCTATATCTTCTAGTGAAAGCTTCACCTTGATTCTGAGGTTAGAGCCTTTTACTTTTCTAGCTCTTCTGCCGCCTCCGCCACCGAATCCGCCAAAACCTCCGAATCCACCACCGAAAATATCTCCGAACTGGCTGAATATGTCATCCATATTCATACCTCCGCCACCGAATCCACCTCCTTGGCCCATTCCAGCATGTCCGAATTGGTCATAACGCGCCTTCTTGTTAGCATCACTCAGCACATCATAAGCCTCTGCTGCTTCTTTAAATTTAGCTTCAGCCTCCTTATCATCTGGATTCTTATCTGGATGATACTTGATGGCCATCTTCCTGTAAGCTTTCTTAATCTCAGCTTCGGAAGCGCCTTTGCTCAAGCCTAGTATTTCGTAATAATCTCTTTTAGACATTCGTGCTGTGTTGTTATTGACCTACTACCACTTTTGCGAAGCGTAAAACCTTATCATTTAGGAAATAGCCTTTTTCTATGACATCTACTACCTTATTCTTCATATCTTCAGACGGAGCAGGAATATTAGTGATGGCCTCATGGTGCTCTACATCAAATGGCTTACCTACGGCATCCATTGCTTTTAACCCTTGTGCTTCTAAAATCTTGAAAGTCTTAGAACGAATCAGCTCGAAACCTTCTTTCACCGCTGCTATATCATCGTTATTCTCATTAGCTGCTATAGCCCTATCGAAATCATCTAGTGCAGGAACTATTTCTTTGAGAATATTAGCATTGGCACTTTTGATAAGCTCTATACGCTCTTTCGCATTCCTCTTTCTAAAATTATCAAACTCTGCATATATTCTCAAGTACTTATCCTTCCATTCAGCAGCTTCTTCCTGGGCTACTGTTAGTGGGTCTTTTGTTTCCTCTTCCTGAGCATTCTCTTCTTCCTGAGTTTCAGTGGTAGCGTCCGTTTCTTGTTCTTTCACTTCTTCTGCTTCCTTAGCTTTATTCTCTTCGGTCATTCTATATAACTTTTTAGGATTTTTGGCGGTGCAAAGATACTGCCATCAAACCATAGAATGACAATGTGTCAAAAGTGACATGATTACGCTGAGATTATCTGACTATTGGGCATAAAAAAAGCCAGTCATAATCGACTGGCTCTAAATCTATTTTAGATAGAATTATTTAAATTTCTTTACATGGCCATCTACAGCCTTGTCTATTCCCATGCCTCTTAAGTTCTTAGCTAGTATGATTCCATTTTCGTCAATTAGGAAACTAGTAGGGATAGAGGAAACATTATATAGACCAGCAGCTTCCGAGGACCATCCTTTAAGGTCGCTCACATGGTAGTCCCATTTAAGACCATCCTTCTTAATGGCAGCTTTCCAAGCATCGGCTTTCTTATCTAATGATACACTAAGTACTTCGAATCCATCTGCTGT
>CAZTVP010000466.1:0-2631 GCA_964616995.1 uncultured Comamonadaceae bacterium | reverse complement strand
ACGAAAAGAGTTTTACCAAACACTTTTACGAAGTCTATAAAGAAGCTAAGGATTCTATCATCATAGGACTGCTTCCGTCCTATTTAGAAAGGAATGATTCGTCACTAGTTTATATGGTTAACGAACTCATAGCTCAAAGCTCATCTCCACTAAGCGGATTTTATCTTTATGCGAATGATGAACTATTGAATGTAATTCCAGAAGCTAAAAATGAAGGGAAAGAGGTCATTCTTTTCGGAGTGACCTTTGCGCTGCTAGAACTCTGTGAAAAGCACGCTCCGCTTAACTGGAGTCACGTTACGATAATTGAAACTGGCGGTATGAAAGGAAGAGGAAAAGAACTAACCAGAACTGAACTTCATGAAGAACTCTCAAAAGGTCTAGGATGCAAAAATATTCACTCGGAATATGGAATGACCGAACTCCTTTCCCAAGCCTACAGCTCAGGTGAATGGTTCACGTGTCCTAACTGGATGAAAGTCCTAGTTAGAGATGTGGATGACCCCTTTGCCCTTTTTACTGAATCTAAACGTGGTGGAATTAACGTCATAGATTTAGCCAATATAGACTCCTGTTCGTTCATAGCTACCGAAGACTTGGGTGAACTTGACGCCAAAGGAAGATTTAAAGTTCTGGGCAGATTTGACCAGTCAGAAATTAGAGGTTGTAACCTGATGGTTACTGAACTTTAATAATGTACTTTTTCTTTTTACCTCTTTCTATTAGTACGTACTTCCCATTCAGTAAATCATCTTCTGAAAGAATGTAATCTTCATTTACCTTCTGCTTGTTTACACTTACAGAGTTTTCTTTAAGCGCTCTTCTAGCTTCTCCGTTTGAAGGTAAAAAACTGGTCTTAGCACTTAACGCTTCTATCATATTCATACCTACCACTTCCGACTTAGGAAGTTCTGCTGGCTGCTCAGAATCGAAGAGCTCCATGAATGTTCTCTCATCTAGTTCTTTTAAATCTTCTACAGATTTAGAAAAAACTATACCTGATGCTTTGATGGCTTTTTCAAGCGCATCTGCTCCGTGAACATAAGTAGTAATCTCAGAGGCCAGTTTCTTCTGAAGCACTCTAGCTCCGGGATTTTCATCATGCTCTGCTTCTAAAGATTCAATTACTGATTTCTCTAGGAATGTGAATATTCTGATGTATTTCTTTACGTCTTCATCAGATACATTCAGCCAGAACTGGTAAAACTTAAAAGGTGAAGTTTTTTCAGGGTCTAACCATACGTTTCCGCCCTCACTCTTCCCGAATTTAGTACCGTCTGCTTTTTTTACGAGCGGTGCAGTAAGTGCAAATGCTTCACCTCTATTAATTCTTCTCACCATTTCACTTCCAGTAGTGATGTTCCCCCACTGGTCTGAACCTCCCATCTGAAGCTTAACATTTCTATTGGCATTTAGCCAGCAGAAGTCATACCCTTGTATAAGCTGATAAGAGAACTCGGTAAATGAAATTCCTTTCTCTAATCTCAATTTAACAGATTCCTTAGCCATCATGTAATTCACTGATATGTGCTTACCTACATCTCTGATAAAGTCTAAGAAGCTGATTTCTTTAAACCAGTCATAGTTGTTTACCATTTCTGCACTGTTCTCTCCGCAGTCAAAATCTAGAAATTTCTCCAGTTGCGCCTTTTGACAGCTCAGATTATGGTCAATTATGCTTGTATCTAATAGTTGTCTTTCTGCACTCTTTCCCGATGGATCTCCCACTAATCCTGTGGCTCCTCCTACTAATGCAAAGGGCTTGTGCCCAGCTTTCTGTAGATGAACGAGTAGAATGATAGGTACAAGATTTCCTATATGAAGTGAGTCAGCAGTAGGGTCGAATCCCACATAACCAGAAGTCATTTCTTTGGCTAACTGCTCTTCTACTCCAGGTGTGAAATCATGAAGTAATCCTCTCCATTTTAACTCTTCTACTAGACTCATGTTCTGAATTTTTAGGGTGCAAAGATAATTACAGATGTTCTTCCAACACCTCCAGTTTTATTCCTCTGGAGCCTTTTATTAATATCGTCTTTCCGTCAAGCTGAAAATCACCTATTTCTTGAATGAAATCTGCTGCTGAAACATAACTTCTAACACCCATTTGAGCTGCAGCATTCATATATTCTTTTCCTATGAATACACCACTTAAACCTTTTGATTTTGTAAGATTAATAAGATCTTTATGTGCTTCCTTAGACAAGTCTCCTAGCTCAAGCATATCTCCTAGAACAAAAAACTTGTCTTCATTAGCCACTGCTATCTTAGAAAGATTTAATACCGCTTCTTTCGTACTGGTAATATTGGCATTATATGCATCTAGAATTAAAGTATTCCTCTGAGTCTTCTTCACTTGGCTTCTATTATTCTTAGGCGAATAATTCTCTAGCCCTTGGTTCATTTTCCCTCAGGGACATCAAAATGTCTTCCAACAGTAAGCGCTGCTAGAGCATTCTCTAAGTTGTATTCTCCTGTGAGATTGGTTTTGATTTCAGGAGATGAATAATCAGAAGTTTTCCAGCTAAATCTTAGTGTCACATCATGAGCGGTTACTGTTCCTTTTAATTCACTTTCAGACTGAATGCTGTAATAAGTGATATTGTTCAGCATGGCTCCCATTTCCTGCAG
>CAZTVP010000465.1:0-2637 GCA_964616995.1 uncultured Comamonadaceae bacterium | reverse complement strand
ATACCTTAGAAATCAAGTCTTTTTTATTCTCATCCATCACTCCTAGTTCATGATTCGAGTGCGCAGCTGCTTTTTTTAAATATGCAAAAGCATGTACAATCTCCAGTGGCATGCTGGCTGCTGGGCCTATTTTGAAATTGTTTCTGGAACGCTCGGTTTGTGCTCCCCAGTATTTATCGGCTGGAACTTTTACTTCTCCTATGGTGTCTTTTTCTATTCTGTAGCTCATGTTTTTCTATTTGGAAATGCAGAAATTTTTTGGGCAAAAATAAGGTGCATTTCTCCCGGATTTCTATTCGTGGATAAGAGTTAAAGAAATGCTTATAAGGTGTGGGTTTTTAGGTGCGGTGCAATGGATGGATTCTTAGCTTTCAGCCATTTTCTGCTCGATATAACCTATCAAGCAGTGAATTACTTTGATGTGGATTTCTTGAATGCGGTCGGCATAACCATTCCATGGAGCTCTTATTTCCGCGGTGCAATGGTCTTTCAACTTCCCACCATCTTTTCCTGTTAGTGCTACCACGGCTATACCTTTTTGCACCGCAGACTGTGCCGCTCTGAGCACATTTTCAGAATTCCCAGATGTGGAAATGGCCAACAATACATCTCCTTCCTGCCCTACTGCTTCTATGAATCGAGAGAAAACTTGGTCGTATCCATAATCATTAGCCACACAGCTCAGGTGACTTGGGTCAGATATAGAAATGGCTGGAAGTGCCGCTCTATCTTCTCTGTATCTTCCAGACAGTTCCTCGGCAAAGTGCATAGCATCACACATGGAACCTCCATTTCCGCATGAGATAATTTTCCCTCCTGCTTTTATAGCATTTACCATTAGCTCTCCTGCCGCGGCTATAGCTTTCAAGTTGTTCTCATCTGCTATAAAATCGGCTAATACCTGCTGGGCTTCTGTAAAATGCTGGCGAATAGATTCCATAGAAACAAAGGTAGCGGATAGAAACTAAAACAGCGCACCTGAGTGGCGCGCTGTTTTCAATAAGGTGGTTTACTCGACTATTTAAAAATGCTATTTAGCTGCTTTTAATCCTCTTTTCAGGAATGCTAAGAAATCATTCGGGTCTCCAGAACCATAACCAATTCCTTCTTTCATAATCAACTCTCCATTCTCATCCTCAAAAGCATAGAATGGCTGGGCAAGCGTATTATGGTTCTTAGCTTGCTTAAGCTTCCACTCATCTCCTAAATTCTTTATCTTCAATGTATTCCCGTGTCCCGTTTCCTCTTTTCGCTTTTGGTCTTCAGGAATTTCAGTTCTATCATCAGTATAAAGAGAGACTAATATTACTTCTTCTCTTAAAATCTTAGCTACTTCCGGAACTATCCAAACATTTTCTTCCATCCTTCTACAGTTCACGCATGTCCATCCAGTGTAATCAATGAGAACTGGCTTATTCTGTTTAGCTGCCTCAGCCTGAGCTGCCTCTAAATCGTTCTGAAACATTGGTTCTACATGACCACCTGCATGGTCACCACCTCCACCTCCACCGAAACCACCTGGCGATTCAGCATAAAATGTAGGAGGAGGAAATCCTGCTATCATTTTCAATGGTGCCCCCCACATTCCTGGTAGCAGATAAACGGTCATAATCATAAAGAAAAACCCGAATAAAAACCGAGGAATACTTAATCTCTCGAAAGGAGAATCATGTGGAAATCTAAGCTTTCCAAACAAGTAAAGCGTAATGATAGCTGAAACTGCTACCCAAATAGCTATGAATAATTCTCTAGTAATAAACTCCCACTGTAACGTAAGGTCTGCATTAGATAGGAACTTAAATGCAAATCCTATTTCTAATAATCCAAGCACCACTTTTACTGTGTTTAGCCATCCTCCGCTCTGTGGCATAGAGTTTAACCAACTTGGGAATATGGCAAACAATGCAAATGGAATAGCCAGAGCCAATGAAAAACCGAACATTACCGCTGCTGGCCCCATTAACCCACCACTAGCTGCACCAGCAAGAGCTGAACCTATTATAGGACCTGTACATGAAAAAGATACTATGGCGAGTGTAGCCGCCATAAAGAAAATTCCCACTAATCCTCCTTTATCAGCAGCGCTATCCGCTTTGTTAGCCCATGAAGCAGGAAGCGTTAACTCAAATGCTCCCAAGAATGAAAGGCCAAAAATGAAGAGTAACGCGAATAAGAATAAATTAAACAACCAGTGCACAGAGAGTGCATACATAGCATCTGCTCCAAATAAATAGCTTATTAACAGCCCTAAACCTGTGTAAATGAAAATGATGAAAAACGCATAAATCAATGCGTTTTTAATTCCCTGAGCTCTCGTTTTACTTTGTTTGGTAAAAAAGCTAACAGTCATAGGAATAAGTGGGAACACACAAGGTGTCAATAAGGCTAAAAATCCAGCTATTAAACCAAAAATGAAAAGCCCCATAGTGGAGTCTGGAACATCATCTCCACCGCCTATTCCTTCAGTTCCTTCTTCATAATGGTCTTCATCATGACTTCCGGATTTATGTTCCTTCTTTTCTGGTTCTGGACACATAACGAAGTCTGCAGGCTTCTCTTTAGCATCTGCTAGAACAAAGCTAAAATCGACATCTTTAGGCGGTAAACACTTGCTTTCGTCACACACCATAAATGATA
>CAZTVP010000464.1:0-2639 GCA_964616995.1 uncultured Comamonadaceae bacterium | reverse complement strand
AAACTGCCGAGTGATGCTGTGGTTAGTTCACTGATTGTAAATACCTTTCCAACCAATCAAAACACTCACTTCATGCAATACATAGAAATTCTCATAGCTGCGGTGGTAGCTTTCTTGCTTGGCGCCATTTGGTACTCGGCTTTATTTGGAAAATTCTGGCAAAAAGAAGCCGGTCTCTCTGATGAAGATGTACAGGGAAACGTAGGTCTAACCTTCGGTTTATCATTTGTAATGTTCCTTATCATTTCTTTTCTCATGGATTATTTCTGGGGTTCTCACATTCATGATGGAACTATTGGACATGGAGCATTTCATGGAATGCAAGGAGCGCTTTTCTCTGCTGTTCCACTTATGATTATTAATTACTTATACCAGAGAAGATCTTTCAAACTAATGGCTATAGACGGTTTATATGCCATAGCATTCTTTGCGGTTATGGGAGCTATGTTAGCAGCTCTTCCACTTCATGAACCGCCTACTCCTACTGCTGAAGACTTAAAAGAGTCTATAGAATGGGCACAGGATTATTTATCTAAAAAACAAGAAGCATTAGAAAGCCTAAATTCAAGAGGACAGTAAACAACACTATTTAAAACACTCACATCATGCAATACGTAGAAATTCTCATAGCTACTGTAGCGGCTTTCGCTCTCGGAGCATTATGGTACACTGCTTTATTCGGAAAATACTGGCAGAGTCAAACTGGAATTACCGCTGAACAGGCTTCTAAAGGCGTAGCTCTAACTCATGGGCTATCATTCGTGGCCATGTTAGCTTATGCATATATGGTTCAAACTTTCTGGGGAAGCCACTTTAATGATGACCCTACATTTAGTCATGGAGCATATCACGCTGCTCGCTACGGTATGATGTTCGTCATTCCCATAGTAGCCATTAATTACTTGTATCAGAAAAGGTCACTTGGTTTATTCTTAATGGACGTGGCATATTATTTTGGAATAGTTGTATTAATGAGTGCTATTATTTCAGTGCTTACACTGTGGGAACCAGGAGCAGAAGTACTTTCTGCTGATGAGTTAAAAGAATCTATAGAATGGGCTGAAGGCTATCTAAAAGAGAAGCAAGAAGCACTTAAAAACCTCAATACTACCGGTGGAGAATAAAGAATGGTCGGATAGATTAAAAATCTATGACGAGCTCATAGCCAAGTCTTCTCGGTACAAACGCATGGGTAAAACAGTTCCACACACCCGAGCTAACGGTTATATGTTTTCACTTTTAAACAAGGAAGGGGAAATAGGCATACGATTGTCTAAAGAAGAGCAAGCAGCGTTCATAGAAAAATACGACTCTGGACCTTATTTCTCTCATGGTGCTACCATGAAAGATTATGTAATAGTACCAGATAACCTCCTTACAGATTTAGACGTACTTAGTACTTATGTAGAGAAAAGTTTTGACTATGTGAACGCTCTACCGTCTAAAAAGAAAAAGAAATGAAGCATCTATTTTATGCATTGTTAATAATAGGACTTGGATTAGGAAGTTGTTCTAAAGATGATGATGATTCTGATACCAGAAGAACGCCCGTTTGTGAATCTGGTGAACAACTGACTTACGCTAGTTTGAAACCACTAATAGATAGTAAATGTGCTACATCTGGGTGTCATGGTGCGGGTTCTTCTCGTGGAGATTTTACCACTTATGCAGGAATGCTTCCAGATATAGATGCAGGTAGAATAAACCAGAGAGTGCTCGTTTCTCAAGACATGCCTAGAAACTCTACTTTAACTCAAACCGAGTTAAACAGATTCCAGTGTTGGGCTGATAATGATTTTGCAGAATAGCACTGCCCTTTTAGGCTTAACCTACCTTAACATTTTCAGCATAATTATTGCGTAACTTTGGTAAGAGCAGTAATGTATCATTTCTACTGCTTTTTTCGTTAGATAGAATAGGTTTAAGAAAACATGGGAGAAGGAATAGACTTACTAAAGAATAAACTCGAGCAGTTCATTCGTAAGTATTATAAAAATCAGATGATTAAAGGTCTGATTTATAGCGTGGCGCTCATTTTAGGAGTGTTCTTAATCATAACAGTATCAGAGTATTTCGGGAACTTCGGTAAAGGAGTTAGAACATTCTTCTTTTACTCGCTCATCTTGGGTTCTCTCATAATCCTGGGTAAATACATCGTTATTCCTCTGACTAAACTGTTTAAAATTGGAAAGTCGCTAAGCTATGAGCAGGCTTCTGAAATAGTAGGAAATCACTTTCCGGATGTAAAAGACAAATTACTCAACACACTTCAGCTAGCAGAACAGTCAGGGAAAGATTCTGTATTGAGTTCAGACCTTCTTCAGGCAAGTATTAACCAACGTACGGAACAGCTAAAACCAGTTCCATTTACAAGCGCAGTTAACTTTAAAGAGAATAAGAAATACTTAAAGTGGGCTGTTATCCCGGTTTCAGTTTTTGTGCTGCTGCTTTTCATTAACTCTTCACTCATCACTGAGAGTACAGACAGAATCGTAAGGCACAATGAAGAAATCATCTACGCTCCATATGACTTTAGCATCCAAAATGGAGAGTTAAGCGTTCCTGAGAATAAAGATTTTGAACTTTCGCTTTCTGTAGGGTTGAATGAAACAGCTAAAGGTGGAGTTCCAGACCAAGTG
>CAZTVP010000463.1:0-2648 GCA_964616995.1 uncultured Comamonadaceae bacterium | reverse complement strand
CCACTATTTATACTAGCGTCAGTCTGTATAAGTTTAGAATCTCCGTTATCTCTTTCTCCAGAAATTATTCCTTTAGATACTGTTTGAGATAAATCTTCAGCAGATGGAGTTCCCACAGCATAAATTTCACGAGCTATTTCTATGTTTTTATCAGAGCTAATTGAAAATGGAATGATATTTCTATCTCCTAAATCTACTTTAAGCAATGCTAAATCATATACTTTGCTGATTCTAACTATTTCAGCATCCACTTCAGTTTTATCATTTAACTTTAGTTTTAGACCTTCAGGCTCACTCACCACATGGTAGTTAGTAATTACGTATCCGTCATCAGTAATAAAAAACCCACTCCCGAATCCTTTTTCTGTCACTACTGTTACTGATGATTTTAAACTTTCGCTTATAGAATTTACTTTAACTCCTGAATTCTTTAATGACAATACTTCTAAACTTTTTTCTCTTTCGAGCTCACTCTTATCTCTTAAAAGTGTTTGCACTTCATCCATAGAAATCAATTCAGTCAGAGATGATTCCATCACATCATAAATAGCATTTCTTACGGCTTCATTCTTCTTACTGTACTTCTTAATGGCATACTTTCCTGAAGTAGATTTAATCTCTTGATTATAGATAGGCTGACCATAATAATCTACTACCTCCCAGTCTATAGTCAAGTCTACATAAATAATACCCCCATGAATAGAATAGTACCAGTTTTTTATATGATGCATAGTGTAATCATTCACTGTAGCGTTCATAACCAAGTTATCCAAATAGGAATTTTTAAGAATGACATTAGTGGTGTCTATATATCCTTTAGTTACTAATAAATCATTTAAAACTTCCGAAAAAAGAGTGTTATCTAATTCTATAGTCTCATCCGAATTACTAGGCTTGGCATAGTTAGTATTATCTGTTCTAAGATAGTTCTTATACGAACTAAAGTATCTGGTTCTTAGACTGAACTTATCTAAATCTACGCTTACTTTATTAATCTGAATTTCTTTGACATCATCAGTTTTGTCAGCTATTCCCGGTCTTTTAGTATAGGTGTACGGCTCCTTCGGGTAATCCCATGACTTAGGACCTTTGTCATAAATGGGAATGTATAGGGTAATCCCAAAGGGAACCCAAGACATTATATGCCATGGAGACTTTTTATACTGGGTAATAATGAAATTCTCATCCTGATATCCTTCGGATTCTATGGTAACTTGTTTAGGTTTTAAATCTCTTTCTAAACGGTACACTCCGTCATCCGACTTCATTTCTTGACCATCTATATAAACTTTATCACCTACTTCAGTTTCTATCTGAACTTTCTGATATTTTCCATTAAGGATGGTGGCACAACTAGGAAAAAGAACTCCCAAGAGCACTACATAAACACACAAATTTTTCATTAATTTCAATTTTTGTTACAAATCTAGTTAATTCAGCTCAAAGCTTTGTAAACTCTATCCAAAACTGACTAAAATCAGGTTTAAAATACACCCCTAATTTCGACTTATCACTAACTTTGCATAATCAAGTTTTTATTATCTCATATAGTAGCATACTGCCTAATAATCAGTACCTCGATTAACACCTTCATTCTAGCTGAATTTGAATGGAACTTCGAGTTTATTGTGAACGAGTTGTGTTTAGATAAAGATGCCGAAGTAAATACCTGTCAAGGATCTTGTCATTTAAAGGCTGAATTAAATAAGTCTAAGAATACCAACTCCCCTTCTGAAGATATCTCCTTTCAAGAGTTGGAAATTCTACAATGGTTTGAAGAAGATAACCTTGGCACCGCTGAATTATTTTTAACTGAAAAAGAGAATCTTCTCTGTAATGATTTATCCATTTTAGCAGGATACACCTCTATTCTCGAACGTCCTCCGAGAGCATGATTTTGCCATAGAAAATTAAACTAAGTAAAATCAATTTCAATATTTACTGATGAAATACATTTTGAGTGTATTTCTGTGCTTTACGCTACATCAAGCTGCGTTCTCATGTGATATTTGCACCGCATTTACACGTGTCCAGCCTAACGATTTTAGCAATACCATAGGAATCCACTTTAACCAAAGAAGCCTAGCTGGGAATATACCCTCTGGGCTGAAGCATCTAGGACATTTGAACGGACTTTATGCTGAAGATTTTCTTCAGGAACGGTTCAGTCAACTGGAACTTAGAGCTAGATACAGGTTTTCACAGCGGTTTGCTGTTCTAGGAATTATGCCATTTAAATTAAATCAGCGTTTCCAAAACAGTAATCTGAGAGAAGAAAACCAGGGAGTAGGAGACCCCATGATTTTCCTAGAATACAGACCCGTGATGCCTAAAGCTGAATCTCAGTTTAAATTTATGTTCAACTTGAGAGGAGGAGTGAAATTTCCCTTGGGTAGCACCAGAGCTACCTTTGAGGACAGGACACTAGACCACGACTTTCAACTAGGAACTGGAAGTTATGACCTACTTGGTGGAGCTGAGCTTTACGCAGGTACCGAAAGCATAGGGATTATAGCTGCACAACTGTATAGATATAACATGGTAAACACCAGTGGATATTTATATGGAAATACATATTCTGCCTCTGCATTAGTAACTAAAAGATGGCAGAACCAAGCCTCGTTTTTTTCGATTGGGCTAGGAGTTCA
>CAZTVP010000462.1:0-2656 GCA_964616995.1 uncultured Comamonadaceae bacterium | reverse complement strand
AACCAGAGTATGACAAGTGTGTAGATATTTCTACTAAGGCTTCTTTAAGACAAATGTTACTTCCAGGAATTTTAACCATAGGATTCCCTATAGTAATTGTGCTAATAGGTATTCTCATTTATGGTGCTGACGTGGAATCTAAGAAGTTAGTAGCAGAAATGCTAGGTGGATATATGGCAGGTGTTTCTGTAAGTGGTGTTCTTTGGGCTATTTTCCAAAATAATGCTGGTGGAGCTTGGGATAACGCTAAAAAATCATTTGAAGCAGGTGTAGAAATAAATGGAGAAATGACTTATAAAGGTTCTGACGCCCACAAAGCAGCAGTAACTGGAGATACTGTAGGTGATCCATTTAAAGATACTTCTGGTCCTTCTATGAACATTCTAATTAAGTTAACATGCCTCATTGGTCTTATAATAGCTCCTATATTAGGTGGTCATACTGATGGTCACTCAAGTGACATGGATACAGAAAAAGCTAAAACAGAATTAACTATTAACGAATAAAAAATCAGATAATGAATAAGCTTATTTCATTTTCATTCATATTGATCTTAGCGTTAAGCTCATGTGGCTCCGGAGCTAAAAAAGATTACACCGCTTGCGAATGTCAGAAAATAATGACTAATGTAAAAGAGGAGAACAAAGAAGGAAAAACATGGTGCTTAAATAAAAGCACTTCTGACAATTCTTTTCAAGAAGAAATAGCTAAATGTGCTGCTAAAGAAATGGGATTTGATGGGGACAATGTAAAAGTGAACACAAGTATACCTTCTGCTCCCAAACAAGGAACTTATACGTTAGACACAAAGAAAAGCTTTATCAAATGGACAGGAAGAAAAATAGCTGGAAGCCATTATGGATTAGTTAACCCTAAATCTGGTTCTTTTACTATGGATGAGAATGGACTAATTTCTTCAGGAAACATTGTCATAGACATGACTAGTATTACTGTTACTGATATAGAAGATGAAAAGTCTAATGGAGATTTAGTGGGTCACTTAAAAGCCGATGATTTCTTTGGCGTAGATAAGTTTGGTGAAGCTACATTTGAAATAACAGGATCAGAAGCTATAGAATCTGCTAATGGTGCCAAAACCAACTTTAAGGTAAATGGAAACCTGACGATAAAAGGAATAACTAAACCTGCTACAGCTATGCTAGTAGCTGTAAAGTCTAAAAATGTAGAAGGAAATGTATCTGTAGCTGGAGCCCTTACTTTTGATAGAACAGAATACGGAATTAAATACAATAGTGGAAAATTCTTCGACTCATTGGGTGATAGAATGATTAATGATGAAGTTACTCTTCAAATTACATTAGTAGCTAGTTGATATTTTAAAGAGAATATTCAGTGTGGTTAACACAAGGATAAAACGACTCCTTCTGGAGTCGTTTTTTATGCCCTTAAACCATCTTTCTTGCAAGAAGCATCTTGGTTAGTCCATTGATAAAATTAATCTCTGTAAAAGGTGTTCTCCTAACACATTTTTAACCCGAACTATGCGCTAGGGTTGGAAGAACCCAAGCTTTTGCACCGCATAAAAAAAAGCATCCAATTCAGGATGCTTCTTAAGTTTTTGAGTTCAGCCTCTGACTAAGCCTCTTCATGTTCAAACAAACCATAAAGCTCAGCATCTACTTTAGTTATGATATTGTTCAAGTCTGAAGCGTTTTCATTAAAGTAGTTATCATCTACATCTACTATGAGTAACTTCCCTTTGTCATAAGTACTAATCCAAGCTTCGTATCTCTCATTAAGACGAGTTAAATAATCTATTCTAATAGCCTCTTCGTATTCTCTTCCTCTCTTTTGGATTTGATTTACTAAAGTAGGCACGCTAGCTCTCAGGTAAACTAGTAAATCTGGTGCATGACAGAAATTATCCATGCTATTAAACAGACCTAAGAAATTTTCATAATCTCTAGTGGTCATTAATCCCATAGAGTGAAGGTTAGGTGCGAATATGAACGCATCCTCATATATAGTTCTATCTTGAATAAAGCTTTTCTTAGAAGCCATCATCTCCTGAAGTTGGTCGAATCTTTTAGTCATGAAATAAATCTGAAGATTAAAAGACCAACGCTGCATATCCTTGTAAAAATCGTTTAGATAAGGATTATCATCTACGTTCTCATAGTGTGCTTGCCATTTAAAGTGTTTGGCTAAAAGAGTGGTTAAGGTAGTTTTACCTGAACCTATATTTCCAGCTATCGCCACGTGCGTTTTCTTACTCATTACTGAAGTTTTAATAAATTAATCCAAGCCTTGAAGGTACAAATATTTAAGACACTGATTAAGAAAACTTATTCACGGTTTTAGGGCGTGCAGCTCTATTTTGTCACCCTTGATTAAGGCCAGTTTATTCACCGTAAAGTCCATCTCCGTGGGAGTTTCAGAAAACTGTTCACCAAACGAATAGACTAACTCAGGCTCTGGAATGCGTGTGACATCCTTAACGTAAATGTCATTTTTTTCTAAGTACAAAACCCTAGAATCACTAAAATGAACTTGCGCCCTCACTGGCAATGGAATGATCTTCACATAACTTCCATACTGATCAAATACTAGAATTTTACCATTATCCAATACTACATACAAGAAATTACCAGACTCTTTTATGCTTTTGACATCAGCTTCTCCAATCCACTGAGCT
>CAZTVP010000461.1:0-2657 GCA_964616995.1 uncultured Comamonadaceae bacterium | reverse complement strand
TGCGTTGCAATGTTTCTAAAAACAACTTCTTACTAAAAGCCCTGCGGTATTCATTTATACCAAATTTCATATTCTTTAAGAAAAGCTTCCAGGTTCCAGAGTAACTTAGTGCATCTACCGTATCTCTAAGGTCAAAGTCAGTCTTTCCATAACCTTCTCTCTTAAATGTGAATACAGCATTAGGGCCACATTCTATCTCTCCATCAGTCATACGCGTGAAGTGAACTCCTAAGAACGGAAAATCTGGATTAGGAACAGGATAAATGAGGTGTTTTACCTTGTGTTTTCCTTGGTCTGTAAGTTCATAATAGTCTCCACGGAATCCTACCACTTTTTCTTTCAGCTGAACACCATCTTTTCTAGCCAATCTATCGGCTTGCAGCCCTCCACAAACTATAAGTTTTCCGCATGTGTAAGTACTTTTTCTGGTTTTAATGGCAGTGAATTCTGCCTCGCGGTAGAAGTCTTGTACTTCCTCATTCAGCTTGAGTGAGTTTTTATCATTAGCGGCTAAAGCCAGCTCAGCCATCTTTTCTGTGGCTCCTCTGTAATCGATTATTCCAGTACATGGCACGCGGATAGCTCCTACAGATTCACAGAATGGTTCTATTTCTTTAACCTGTTCCGGAGTGATTTTTTCTATGCCTTCTATTTCGTTTTCTAGCCCAGTATTAAAAATCTTATCCATCATCGGCAGCTCCCACTCCTCTGTGGCCACTACTACTTTTCCGCAAACGTCATGAGCCACCTTATGCTTAGCGGCAAATTTCACCAACTCTCTTCTTCCATTTACACAATTTACAGCCTTAAGAGAACCAGGCTTATAGTATAATCCAGAGTGAATTACACCACTGTTATTACCAGTTTGATGGTCGGCTAGGGCTTTTTCTTTTTCTATCAGAGTGATGGTCTTATCCGGAAAACGCTCACTCAGCTTAAAGAATGTAGCTGCGCCTATGATTCCTCCTCCTACTATGACTATATCGAAATGCTGTTTCATGTATCTGCAGGTGAATTGATTTTTTCTGCTGCGCAAAACTAATGGTTTTACCAAACCCACATTTGGTCAAATAGACACCTTATCATAACTTTCAGCCCCGTGAAAACTTATACAGACAAACAAGTACGTACCGGATGGTGCATGTACGACTGGGCCAATAGTGTTTACTCACTCGTTATTTCTTCAGCTATTTTTCCTATCTATTATAATGCTTCTACTTCTAATACTGTGGTAGAAAATGGAGTAGAAAAAACCATAAATACAGTAATCCTTTTTGGTCATGAGTTTGTGAATACATCTCTTATAAATTATGTAGGAGCACTTGGGTTTTTAGTAGTGGCACTGCTCATGCCCATTTTTTCAGGAATAGCGGATCATTATGGACGGAAAAAATTCTTTCTAAGATTGTTTTCTACTATAGGTTCACTGGCCATTATAGCCCTATATTTTTTCGATATTAAAGATGGTGATAGCGGGACTATTTCTTCCAGTGGACTGGGATGGACTTTATTTTTCTATTGGGTAGCACTTATAGGTTTTTGGCTGTCATTAGTTTTCTATAATTCCTATCTACCCGAGATAGCTAAACCAGAGGAACAGGATGCTCTTTCTGCTAAAGGTTTCTCTTATGGTTATGTAGGAAGCGTTTTACTCCTCGGAGGAGTTTTAGCGCTGTATATGACTAAGATAATAGAAGTACATGTAGCTTTTATAATGACAGGAATTTGGTGGATAGGATTTACCCAGTGGCCTTTGGCTGTTTTGCCTAAAGGGAGAGGAAAATACCTGACTGATTCTAAGATTTTATCTAAAGGGTTTAAAGAGCTTCGTTATGTTTGGAAAAGACTGAAAGCTACAGAGAGATTAAAACGTTACACTCAAGCTTTCTTTGTTTACAGCATGGGAATACAAACGGTGATGTTGGTGGCGGCCTATTTTGCGGCTAAAGAAATAGAGTGGGCCAGTCCTGAACAGCAGACTACAGGTTTAATCATAAGCATTATGCTTATCCAATTAATAGCTATTCCAGGAGCATACGTTATGAGCTGGATGAGCTCTAAGATGGGAAACATAAAAGCACTCATAGTGGTGAATGTGTTTTGGGCTATCCTTTGCACCGCGGCTATGTACATTTATACTCCTAATGAGTTTTATGGCATGGCTGCCTTAGTAGGATTTGTGATGGGAGGTATTCAGTCACTGAGTAGATCTACTTTCTCTAAGTTCTTACCTGAAGTAAAAGACACAGCTACCTACTTTAGTTTTTATGATGTAAGTGAGAAAGTGGCTATAGTAATCGGTCTTTTCTTGTTTGGTTATCTGGAAGAGTTAGGCCAAAATGAGTTCTTCTCTCAGTTCGAAAGGCTAAGCGGAATGAGACTCTCTATAGTTTCTTTGATAGTGTTTTTCTTTATAGGGATTATCCTTCTATTGAGAGTTCCTAAGGATGAGGTGGAGTTAGCTATTGAAGAGTAATTACTCCGGCTTAGAATAATACTCGTAACTCTGTTCCAGTACCTCGAAAGCCACTCTTCGGTTTTGGGCTCTTCCTTCGCTCGTGTCATTTTCTGCCACTGGAATAGTGCTTCCATGATAATCTATCCGCAATCTGCTGATATCTATTCCTGCGTTGAGTAAGAATCTTTGCACCGCTTCA
>CAZTVP010000460.1:0-2659 GCA_964616995.1 uncultured Comamonadaceae bacterium | reverse complement strand
AGTGCATTTCTAGGTGTGGAATCATACTCATGATGCCAGGTGTTTTGTAAGGCGAAGAGCCGTTATATGTGGCGTATCTATCAAAGAGTTGAACCAATTTGGGGTCTTTAAAACTCTTCTCATTCTCCTGATGCAGCGAGTTATTTATGCCTAATCCAGCAGATTTCACAAGGGCTTTAAGCGTGCCCAAACTCAAGTAGCTTTTGAGCTTGTGCAGTGATTTTTCTAGGAAAATATGAGCTGTGGCATCGTACTTTTTTTGGCTTTTGGTTAAGTAGCGGTGCAATGCTTCTTTCTCAACCTCAAACACCTCAGCTGCCTGATTTACAAAAGTGTTTTTATCGGCATCCACTGTAAATCGTGTGCCGTCTTCCCAAAAATAATTGCAGACTGTTTCTTTTTTCTGGTACCTGAAATAGTCCTTAGGGTTATCTCCGAACAACTCGAAAAGTTCATCCACAAAATGAGGCATGGTGAACAAAGATGGCCCAGTGTCGAACCGATAATCGCCAGATTTGAGATTATGAATCTTGCCACCAGGGTAGGAATTGGACTCGAAGACTTTCACCTGAAAGCCTTTAGCCTTTAGTCTAAGCGCAGAAGCTAAACCTGCTATTCCTGAGCCAATTATTACTGCTGTTTTTTGAGCTACCAATCCAAATTCTTCTTAGGCCGAAATTAAGTGGTTCTGTGATAGAGGTTGTTTCGGATTTTAAACGGCTATAAACAATAGTGAAACTTTTATTTTTCTCTTTTTCAGTATCCTTGCTATAGATTCTATCAACAATGAATTTCCAACAATTAGAGTATGTCATAGCAGTTCATGAACAGCGGCAGTTTTCCCGGGCTGCTGATGCTTGCCACATTACTCAAGCCACACTCAGCTCTATGATAAAGAAATTGGAAGATGAGCTTGGAGTGGTTCTTTTTGACCGTTCTAGGAAGCCCGTGGTGACTACGGATGAGGGTTTATTATTCATAGAAAAAGCTAAACAAATTCTAGCGGTGCAAAGTGAGATGTATCAGCTCAAACCTTCCAATACAGAAGAACTTTCAGGAACACTTAGACTGGGAATTATTCCTACGGTGGCTAACTCACTGCTGCCACTTATCCTTCCTAAAGTCATTAAAAATCATCCTCATCTTAACCTAGAAATTACCGAGGTGACTACGGAGGAAATAAAAGACCAATTAAAATCAGATAAACTGGACGCTGGCATTTTAGCTACTCCCGTAAATGATGAATCGTTAGAAGAAAACATCCTATTTTACGAAGCTATGATGGTGTATGGAGTAAATGGCAAAGAGAAAAAATTCCTCAGTTCAGCCGATATTAAAAACGAGAAAATATGGTTACTCGAAGAAGGAAACTGCTTTAGAAATCAAAGTATTACGCTGTGCAATATTCAAGAAAAATCAAACCAGCCGAATAATATCTCATTCAAGGGAAGTTCATTCGACACGCTGATTAACCTAGCAGACCAATTTGGTGGATACACACTTATTCCAGAACTGTACTACAACCTAATGCCCTCGGAGAAAAAAGAAAAATCACGGCATTTTCAAAAACCACTTCCAGTAAGAGAGATTAGCATGATATTCCATAGACCTTATGCTAAAAAACGTACGATAGATGTACTTTCTCATCTAATTCAAACAGAAATGGCGGAACTACTGATCACCAAAACTTTTAAGGCTAAGGATTTGTCTATAATAGGAATAGAGTAATTTTAGATAATGCCAGTACCAAAAAACAAAGAAAAGCTGATAGCTGCCATAGAACAATCCTACGCTAAACTCACTTCAGAATTAAATACTATTCCTGAACGTTTAACTCACACAAAAGAGCTAGAAGGTCATGCCAAAGAAACGCAAATGAGCATTTCAGATTTGGTAGCATATTTAATTGGCTGGGGAGAACTAGTTTTAAAATGGAACCACAAAAAAAAGGAGAATTTAGCAGTTGATTTTCCAGAAACAGGTTACAAATGGAACCAGCTAGGACTATTAGCACAGAAATTCTATAAGGACTATGAAAAATTAGATTACCCGAGTTTACTCAAAAGACTGGACATTTCTAATCAAGAGCTTCTAAAACTCATCCAAAACACACCCAACCACGAATTATACGAAGAGCCATGGTACGACAAATGGTCCCTAGGTAAAATGATTCAGCTTAACACCTCGTCTCCCTATAAAAACGCTACTGCGCGAATTAGGAAATGGAAGAAGAGGTCGAACTTATAAATAGTGACTAATCAAAGGTAAGGGTACATCCTGCTTGTTGATTAGGAACAGCGTTCAAATCAGACTGATACATATCGCACTCTTCTTCTGCTTGAGCTGTAGTAGCCGTACCGCTTTGCCAATAATTAAATTCACCGATTGTATTACCAAACTCATCAAAAACCTCAACATCACAATCACAAGTATATTGTCTAAGACAAGAACTGAAAAATCCGATAGTCATAACCATGGCTATACACTTCAATAGTGGAGTTACTCTTTTCATTTTATTAGTTTTTTATACTTAATTCTAGTAGGTCTTGTGTCTCCAAGACGTTTCTTTTTGTTTTCTTCATATTCTGAATACGTCCCTTCAAACCAGTACACTTGAGATTCTCCTTCGAAAGCCATCATGTGTGTACAGATTCTATCT
>CAZTVP010000459.1:0-2661 GCA_964616995.1 uncultured Comamonadaceae bacterium | reverse complement strand
TCTTAGGGATAAATACGGGAAGACTAGGGTTCTTGTCTAACATAGATATAGACAGTGTTATAAGGGCAGCTAAAGCACTAATTCATCAGGACTATGAGCTGGATAATCGTTCTCTATTAGAAGTGAGCGTAGATAGCTTGGACTTGGAGGGACATAATTTTGCTTTAAATGAAGTAACCATTCATAAAAAGGATACTTCTTCTATGATAACTATTCATACGTATTTAAACTCCACTTTTGTGAATAGCTACTGGGCTGATGGGTTGATTATCAGTACTCCTACAGGTTCTACTGCGTATTCACTGAGCTGTGGTGGGCCTATAGTAATGCCTGGGAGTAAGAATGTGGTGCTGACCCCTATTGCACCGCATAATTTAAATGTAAGACCGCTGGTTATACCACAGGAAGATGAAATTACACTCACAGCAGATGGTAGAGATGAGACATTTTTCTTAACCCTAGATAGCCATAGTTACGCGGTGCAAAACAATTCTAAAGTGACCATTAAGCCTAGTAAATTTCAGGTTTCACTGATTAATCTTAAAGAGCAAAATTTCTTTTCTACCATTAGAAAAAAACTTCACTGGGGAATAGACCGTAGAAATTAAAAAAGTTGGTCTAATTTCGCGGTGCAAAAATCAGCCTACTTTATACAATAAATAAAGCATAAACGCATTATACTGTGGCATGCAAAGGTGTATTTTAATCATATTACTCAGCATAAGCATTTCTGGAATAGCAGGTGACGACAAAGACAAGTCTAAAGAAATAGGCGTGGCTGGCGGTACTGCTTATTATCTGGGAGAGATAAATAGAACTCATTTCGGAGGAGAATTAAAGCTAGGAGGTGGAGTATTTTACAGGCAAAATTTTGACAGAAGATGGAGTCTGAATCTCGGTGTAAACTATTTAGAAATAGGTGCTTTTGATTCTAAATCTTCTGACCCATGGAAAGTGAACAGGAATCTTCACTTTAGAAATCAGATGCTAGAAGTGAGTGCACTCGCTGAACTTAATTTTTTCCCTTATCAGATAGGAAGTAAGCAGGATTGGATTTCTCCATATTTATCTCTGGGATTTGTGTATTACAATATGAATCCTCAAGCCCAAGGAGAAGGTGGTGATTTCTGGAGAGATTTACAACCATTAGGTACGGAAGGTCAGGGAACTACGGCTAACTCAGAGGCACCGTACAATCTGGCAGGATTAGCAGTAACTTATGGTTTCGGTCTAAAGATGAATATTACTGGAAGATTAGCCTTTAATGTAACTTATGGCATGCGCTCTGCGTCCACTGATTACTTAGATGATGTGAGTACGACTTATGCAGATCCTGCTGTGTTAAGAGCTGAATCTTCAGCACCTGGCTTAGCGGTGCAATACGCAGATAGAAGCATACAACAGATAGGTATAGGAGGAACAAATGCGGAAGTAGAAAGGGGTGACCCTACAAATAATGACTTCTATGCTTTCACTACATTTGCACTCACCTTTAAGATAGATAAAAAGCCTAGCAGCTGCTGGGGAGGAAGATAAAAGGTGGTAACCAGTAACAACAATTATTCAGTCGATACTTTCATGAGTACGGATGGTAGAAAAAATATTCCTAACCATGTGGCCATCATTATGGATGGAAATGGTAGGTGGGCTAAACAAAAAGGGTATGACCGAATTTACGGTCACTCTAATGGAGTAGAGGCAGTAAGAGAAAGTATTAAAACAGCCAGAGAACTAGGAGTAAAATACCTCACGCTTTATGCTTTCAGCACTGAAAACTGGAACAGACCACCTGAGGAAGTAGCAGCATTAATGGATCTATTAGTCACTACTATTCTAGGTGAAATTCAGGAGCTTCATGAAAACAAGGTGAGTCTTAAGACCATAGGAAATACCCAGCTACTTCCAGAAAAATGTCAGTCGGCATTAAAAGAAGCGGAACAAAAGACTGATTCTAATGATGGATTGACTTTAGTGTTAGCGCTTAGCTACAGTGCCAGATGGGAAATAACCAATGCTATAAAAGACATCATTAAGAAAGGTTATTCAGAAGATCAGATAACGGAAGAGTTGGTTTCTTCTTACTTGAACACATCAGGAATACCAGAGCCAGAACTTCTAATTAGAACCAGCGGTGAGCAGCGTATCAGTAACTTTCTACTGTGGCAGATAGCCTATTCTGAGTTTTATTTTACGCCAGTCCACTGGCCAGATTTCAATAGAGCGGAGTTCTTAAAAGCCATTAGTGAGTATCAGAATAGAGAAAGAAGATTCGGGAAAATAAGTGAACAGATAAATGCATAAACTAAAATTAATTCTTACATCTGTTCTACTCGCCATATTAACGGTCACGCACCTAAATGTGACCGCACAGAGAACCTCTTTAGGAAGCACTAAGCAGCAGACTTATATTCTTCAGGACGTATTGGTTTCAGGAGCGTTATACACTGATGTTCAAGCTATAAAAGTACTTGCAGATTTACCAGTAGGTAAAGAAATAGATGTTCCTGGAGATAAGATCTCTAGAGCCATAAAGAATCTCTGGAACAGCCGTTTATTCAATAACATTCAAATTTACACTGTAGAAGTAGATGGGGATAAAATCTGGCTCGGGATAGAAGTACAGGAGATGCCTCGGCTCGGGAACAACACACATTTTGTAGG
>CAZTVP010000458.1:1400-2668 GCA_964616995.1 uncultured Comamonadaceae bacterium | reverse complement strand
TCAATCCCCTAATCTCAGCCACATATCCTCTTGAAACCAAGATCTCAGGAGCATCTTCAGGGTGAAGTTTAAGTTTTAGGCCTTGGGCGTTTCCGGATATACTTTGCACCGCAGATAAATCTACTAGATATGACCTGTGGCATTTCACCAAGTGTGGCTGTTCCTTATGAAAACTGGTTAACGTAGAACGCAGAGTTTCTTTTTTAATGCTACCATCCACTAACTTAAACGCATGCACATAGTTCTGCATGGCTTGTGCAGCTATGATTTTAGATGGAGAGGTTTTTTTTTGATGAGCAGTATGAGTCGGCTGTAATTCTGCTGCGGTGGCTGCATATTTACGCTCTTGCCTAAGCTGGGTTTGATACCCAAAAATGATAAGCGGAATACTTCCTACGAATAATGTGTAGAGCAGCATCACCGAAAGATTTCCCAGATGAAAAGACTGCTGCGTGAGGGTCATGAGGTAAGCGTAATTAGCTATCCCAATGCAGAGAATAAGGAGCATAGAATCTATAATCCAATGCTTGATTTTCCACGTACTAATGTCTTTATGAATGCGCAGCACCAGTAAGGTAATGGCATGAAAAACCACACCTACTATGAAAGTTACTGCTCCAAATCCCAAGCAAATCCAAAGCGCATCTCCTTTGTAATACGTAAGTCCAAATGGTTTGAAAAGAAACAGAATCAAAAAAACGATGAGCGCAGCTATGGCCATTCCCTTGAGCTCAGACTTGAAATTTTCAGGCCCAGGATAAGGTTTATTCAGCCATGAGAGAATGCGCTTCATGAGATTACCAGCGGTCAGATTCAGGGTCGGTCATCCACAGGCCTTTTACCTTCATGGCTTGTTCTAAAATGTCTCTCACACATCCTTTTCCTCCAGGCTTATCTGAAACATAATGACTAATGGCTTTTATCTCTTCCACCGCATCATGAGGAGCTACAGAAAGGCCTGCTATTTTCATGACTTCATGGTCAGGAATATCATCACCCATGTAGCATACTTCGCTGGTAGAAAGACCATGCTTGCTTAAGTAGTTTTGGAAGACTTCCAATTTGTTATGGCATCTTAGAAATACTTCTTCTATGCCTAGGCCTTCCAGTCTTTCTTTCACAATTTCGCTGCTTCCGCCTGTTATGATGGCTATTCTAATGCCTTTCTTAATGGCTAATTGCACCGCGTAGCCATCTTTCACATTCATGATACGAGCCATTTCTCCAGGAACTAGCACGAGGCTTCCATCTGTAAAAACGCCATCCAC
>CAZTVP010000458.1:0-1390 GCA_964616995.1 uncultured Comamonadaceae bacterium | reverse complement strand
GCCATCCACATCGAATATAAATGTGGTAATGTCCTTTAATTTTTCCTTGTAACTACTCGCCATGGTGAAACGCTATAATGTGTTTAGAAAGGGTTAAATATAAGTCTTTGATTTGCTCATCATCTTCCAGTAGTTTCATGTGCTCATGAATGGTACCGTAGTCTTCTCTAACGGCCGGCCCCGTCTGTTTGGATTTGATTTTTCCTTCCAGCATATTGCTAAAAGTCTTTTCCATGAGCGGTTTGAGCAGCTCGAGTTCTAGCTGATGGTCTTTTAGCACCTGCTCAGCCAGCGCACCCATGTGATTAGTGAAATTACAAGCTATGACTGCAGCGGTATGAATGATCTTACGCTGAGCAGAAGAAATGATTTTTACATTTTCGCTCAGTAGCGTTCCTAAATCGAATAGATTCTTTAGAAGTTCATCATCAGAAGCTTCTATACAAATAGGCACTTGCTGCCATTCCACTTTTCCGCCTTCTGTAAACGTTTGAAGCGGATAAAAAACTCCGCTTTTCTTTTGGTCATGTCGTTCTACCAGTGCTGTATTTCCTGAGGTGTGAACTACTGGAATATCTGTTTTTAGATGCGCAATAACAGTGCTAATAGCATCATCACTCACTGCTACCACCAGCAGGTCGGTATCTTTTAAGTTCAAAAATGAGTTGATTCCTCTAGAACCTAATTGCTCTGCCAGTTCATTGGCATCGGCTAATGTTCGGCTATAGACTTGAGAAATGGTGATTCCTTTCGAAACAAAAGCTTTTCCCAGTGCAGTAGCTACTTTTCCACTTCCTATGAGTGTTACAGATTTTATGGCAGAAGTAGAACTCATGCTCATTTAGGCTTTTCTACTTATTCTATTGGTTCTGATTCTTTCCCAAATGGCCAGAATAGTTCCTAAAATCATAATGAGGCATCCTATCCAAAGAATATTTATCTGTGGGAAATTCACCGCTCTCATCACTATGAAATCTCTGTAGTTTTCTGCTTTCTCTGCGTGTTCAAGTGTGATTTCTGCAGAGCCTCCCTTTGGCTGAATGAGTTTCACGCTTCCCTTAAATCCTTCTTTTTCTAGCGTAATTTCTTCTCCCACGGCTTGGTTTCCTCTCACCATAAACCTAGAAGTGAGCAGCGTGTCTTTTTCACCATTGGTAAAGTGCATGTATGTTTTGAGCACTATGTCTGATGGCAAAAACCCGAATATGGCCTTTTCTTCTCCCATAGGAAGAAGGCTGTCCACTACCAGTAATCCTTCAGTGAGTTTGAGCGTGTCACCCAGCATCATTTTGGTTTCTTTGGGAGGTAAGAATCCTAAGCTGTCTTTTTTCAGTTTTTCTAGCTGTGCAAATTTCAAGAACGTAAACAAATCCTTATCTGCGTAATGCTT
>CAZTVP010000457.1:0-2673 GCA_964616995.1 uncultured Comamonadaceae bacterium | reverse complement strand
ATTGGGTTACTTTGAATACATTAAGGTCATAGAAGAAATAGCTAAAGTATGCGGGTCTGTAGGTTTAAGTGTGGCAGCTCATAACTCGCTTTGCACAAATCACATACTTACTTTTGGTAACGAAGAGCAAAAGAAAAAATACCTTCCAAAATTAGCCACTGCTGAACACATCGGAGCTTGGGGACTAACAGAATCCAATACTGGTTCTGACGCCATGCGTATGAAGTGTGTAGCCACTAAAGATGGAGACGACTACATTTTAAATGGAACTAAAAACTGGATTACCCATGGTAAATCTGGTGATATAGCAGTTGTTCTAGCTAGGACTGGTGAACTCCTAGATTCTCACGGAATCACCGCTTTCGTAATAGAAAAAGGAACTCCAGGATTCAGTTCAGGTAAGAAAGAGGATAAGCTAGGTATGAGAGCCAGTGAAACTGCTGAGCTAGTTTTCGAAAATTGTAGAGTACATAAGAGCCAAGTTTTAGGAAACGAAGGTGAAGGATTCATCCAAGCCATGAAAATCTTAGATGGAGGAAGAATCTCCATAGGAGCTCTAGGCCTCGGAATAGCTAAAGGAGCTTATGAAGCCTCAGTGAAATACTCTAAAGAGAGAGAACAGTTCGGTAAACCTATCTCTAGATTTCAAGCGATAGCCTTCAAGTTGGCAGACATGGCTACAGAAATAGAAGCAGGAGAAATGCTTCTTTATGAAGCTGCAGACCTTAAGAATAGAGGAGAGAAGTGTACTAAAGTGAGTGCCATGGCCAAGTATTACACATCAGAAGTAGCTGTAAGAGTAAGTACTGATGCGGTGCAAATACATGGAGGTTACGGATACACAAAAGAGTTCCCAGTAGAGAAATTTTACAGGGACTCAAAGCTATGTACCATAGGTGAAGGAACTAGCGAAATACAAAAACTAGTGATTTCTCGAGAAATTCTAAAAGAATAGATTTTAGATTCTAAAAAAAGAATTACTTTTGCAGTCCAATTTTTAAAAGGAAACGATGTTAATTATACCAGTTAAAGAAGGAGAAAACATTGACAGAGCGGTAAAAAGGTTCAAGAAGAAATTCGATAAGACCGGCACTATGCGTCAATTGAGAAAGAGAAAACAATACATCAAACCATCTGTAAGAAGAAGAGAGCAGCTTAAAAAAGCTATCTATACTAATAAAGTTCTTTCAGAGATGTAGGATATTCTCTGAGTAAAAATTTAAAGGGCTAAACTTGTTTCATTCAGGTTTAGCCCTTTTTTTTATTCCATGGTTTCGCATTTAGAAGATTTTCTTTCATACATACAGCACGAGAAAAGATATTCTATACACACCATAGAGGCCTACAGAAGAGATTTAGAACTATTCTCCGAATACCTCTCAGCAGAATTTGAATGTGAAATGCTTGTAGATAGCTCTCACTCTATGATTCGTTCATGGGTCATGAGTTCCTTAGAAGAGGAGTTAGCCATCACTTCAGTTCAGAGAAGAATTTCCACACTAAGGTCATTTTTCAAATATGCTTACAGGAGAGGATGGATAGACGCTAATCCGACTACTAAGATTATAGCTCCTAAAAAAGAGAAGTTACTTCCGAGCTTCGTTAAGGAAACTGAAATGCGGAAGTTGCTAGAAGAAATCACTTTTGAGGAAGAATTTCAGGGAGAAAGAGATAAGATGATTTTAGAGCTACTCTATCAAACGGGAATGAGAGTGTCTGAGCTCGTAGGTCTCACTCATAAGGATATAGATTATAAGCTCTCACATGTAAAAGTTTTGGGTAAAAGAAATAAAGAAAGATTAATTCCTATTTCAGAGAAACTAAGTAACCAACTCCGCGTATATGATCTGAAAAAAACAGACACATTCGAGCATGAAACACCTAACCTTATCGTTAACAATCATGGAGAGAAAGCCAGTAGAAAATTTGTTTATACTAAAGTAAAATACTACCTTTCTCAGGTGAGTTCTTTGAAGACGAAAAGCCCACATGTTCTCAGACATACCTTTGCTACGCACATGCTAATAAATGGAGCGGATATAAATGCCATAAAAGAAATTTTAGGCCACGCCAGTTTAGCAGCTACTCAAGTGTACGCTCACAATGATCTAGAACATCTGAAGCAGATTCATTCAATGGCTCATCCTCGAAATAAACAAAGTATTAACCCTAAAAAAAAGTAACATGCAAGTACAAGTTCATTCAGTACACTTTGATGCAGACTCAAAGCTTTTGGATTTTGTTCAAACCAAATTAAACAAGCTAGAGCAGTTTCATGACCAGATTATAGGAACCGAAGTATTTCTTAGACTAGATAAGTCGGATGTCAATGAAAATAAAGTTGCAGAAATTAAGATAGCAGTGCCGGGGAAAGATTTATTCGCGAAGAAACAGAGTAAGAGCTTTGAGGAAGCTACAGATGTGGCTGTAGAAGCGCTAAGAAGACAGATAAGAAAATACAAGACAAGATTACGTGGCAGGTAAATTTGAGAGAAGAAAAAAAATCTTGAAAAAAAACTCTTAGAAGTTTATTAGTCAAAAAAGATTAATTACATTTGCACTCCTTTTGAAAAAAGGGGTGCATTTTTTTGCAATATGTTCATTGAATAATGTAGTAACAAGCCGATGTAGCTCAGCTGGCTAGAGCAGCTGATTTGTAATCAGCAGGTCGTG
>CAZTVP010000456.1:0-2697 GCA_964616995.1 uncultured Comamonadaceae bacterium | reverse complement strand
GGAGGTGGGAGTTCTTGGAATTCAGATGTAGGTCATAGTGAGATTTATAGAAACTTGCTAGAAAATGAATCTTTCTTTCAAGACTACATTAATAGATATACGGATTTATTAAATGGTCCACTCCACTGTGATGCACTAACAGCACTGCTGGATCAGTTTGAGGCAGAAATGCTTCCTGAGATGCAGGCGCAGGTAGATAGATGGGGAGGATCAGTAGCAGGATGGCAAGCTAACGTAGATGAGATTAGACAGTTCAATTGTAATAGATATGATTTTGTTTATGAAGTAATCCAAGACTGTTTTCCAGAGTTAGATGGACCATATAATGTAACAGTTCAGGTGAATGGACCAGGAGATTTAATGTTCAGCACCACTGTCGTAGAAGATGTATTTGAAGGAGTTTACTTCGGAGGTTTAGAAATTTCGTTAGAGGCGCTTGAGGATTGTGGTTCCATTTTCCAAGGTTGGAATGTAGTTTCTGGTGATGCAGTTTTAGCAGACCCTATGTCGCTGACGCAAAACATAACTCTTACAAGTGATTTGGTTATTGAAGGAACTTTCATTCCTAATGCTACTCCTGTAGAAATTCACTTTCAAACTGACCCTCCGGGATTCGGAGGAATTATGGTGGATGGAAATGTTCTTACATTGCCTTCTACTGAAAGTTTCGTAGCTGGTACTACTATAGAGCTCTCAGCTATAGAAAGTGGATTCGAGATTTTTGATGAATGGGAGTTAAATACAAATGAATTTTCTGAAGACAGTGATGATGATGACGCTGTAGTAACATTAGATGCTTGTTTTAATGATACCATAACAGCAGAATTCGATGTGTTTATTAGTGAACCTTTAACTTATATAGTAGAGCCTGTAGGATCAGGGACCATCACATCAGAAGGAGTTTTAATTCCAAGTTATCCTTTAACTGAGGAAACAGGTGTAGACATTAACATAGATCTAGAAGCTACACCTGCAGATGCCAGTTGGCAGTTTGTAGAATGGCAGTTAGCAAGTGGTGGCGTTTTAAATCCAAATGCTTTTTCTGATATAGCTGACTTTGATTTCTTAGGAGAAGATACTATCGTGGCAGTTTTCGAGGAGGTTCCTACTTATACTGTGTCGCTGGATTTTAATGACCCAGATGGAGGAGATAGTACAGGAGGAGGAGTAATCACTTTTCAAGGTGGAGACTATGAAGCTGGAGATGAGATCGTAGTAACTGAAGGTGGCACTATAACTTTAGATGTAACAGCTAATGAATGGTACATATTCGAATACTGGGTTACTTCTGACGGAATCATCATATATGGAAATGATACCGATGCTTTAAATGATTTCATCATCAATGGAGATGGAACTATTACTGCAGTGTTCACTTACATAGAGCATTGGGATGTTTTAGTGGATGTATTTCCTGCAGGAAGCGGTACTGTTACTTTGAATGCAGCTGCTCTTCCTTCATATCCTTTCATTGATACTTATGAAATAGATGATATGATAAGCTTGGCCGCTGCTCCTATAGATCAGTGGTGGTTCTTCAGTCACTGGGAAGTAGGAGGGCAGACCATAGCTCCTGATGATTTATCTACAGTGGTAGATGTAACTATAGCCTCTGGAGATGATATAGTAGCAGTTTTTGAGGAAATAGTGAATTATGACATCACGGTTAGAGTAGAACCAGAGAACGCAGGAGTAGTAGAATTCGATAATGGAAATTCTACAAGCACTGAATGGACTGGAGCCATTCAAGGAAATGTACTAATTGATTTTACAGCTTTAGAAAATCCGTTCTATAAATTTATAGGTTGGAGAAGTGTGAATCATTCTCCATTACCAGACGCAGGATCACAACAAGTAAGTTATAGCTTCAGTCAAGAAGATACGGTAGTGGCTGTATTTGAGAAGATAGATTTTAGCCTATATATTCCTACTAGCTTTAGTCCTAACCAAGACAATTTAAATGAAATTTGGAAACCGGTTATGACTGCCTCAGACCCGACTGTTTATGACTGTAAAGTATTCAACAGAAATGGAGAAATCATCTTTGAAACTAAGGATGAAAATGTAGGCTGGGATGGTTCAAATCAGTTCAGAGATCACTTCGTGCCAGATGGTGTTTATACGTATGTCTTAACCACTAAATCGGTTCATGATATAGAGAAAATTACTGAGTCGGGAAGTGTGGTGATTGTGCGTTAACTCGTTTCAGGAATTTTCTGTTCTAAGTTCTCAGTTTTGTTAATCGCAAACTGAGAGCTTTGAACTTACATCTTAACGAACTCCATTAAACTCATAATCCACTAGCACTGGAATACCGAATAGTCCTTCTTCAGTGACTAATGTAATTTGAGCGCTTTCGTTTCTTTCGCTGGAAAAGTACATTCTTATGAAGGTTTCATCATAGTACATATCATCTTCGAAATAAATGAGTCCTTCTGAAAACAATACTGATTTATCTGAAGAAGGGTAGAGGTTGTAGGCATAGGTTCTTTGCACCGCGTTAGATGAAAAAGTGAAATTTAGAAGGAATAGCATGTTTAGTATGAATGGAACTATACCAGCGGCTAAATAACTTACTCTTTTGCTTTCAAATTGAAATAAATATTTACTCACTAAGTACGTAAACAGCGGAATCCCAAAGAATAAAAAGAGGATGAGAGTTGAGTTTAAAACGGTATTTACAACCACATTAGTAAA
>CAZTVP010000455.1:0-2713 GCA_964616995.1 uncultured Comamonadaceae bacterium | reverse complement strand
GGGAAATTCACTATGGAAGGAAAGCCGTACGAAGAAGGTGGAAAATATGCCATAGTTACTCCAGGGCCTAAACTAGTAGAATTACTACTCGATAGCCACGACTTAGAATTCGAGTCAGACCAAGAAAACTTGGATTACAACATGAAGGTGAAGAAATCTGAGAACAACAAGGTCTTTTATGCTTACAAAAGATATCTCGGAGAAAAGAATACGCTCAGAGGGCCATTTGACCAAGTGCTTTCAGATTCACTGGCCACAGAAGATGAAAAGGAAAAAGCCAGAGATGGAATCAGAAGCCTGACTGAAGAAGTTATAGCTTACCAGAAGAAGGTCATAGAAGAGAACAAAGACAAACTAGTAGGCAAACTCATAAAAATGTCTATGGATGTAGAAGTTCCTCAAGCTCCAGAGACAGCTGAGAACGAAAGAGAATGGCGTTACAGATATTTCAGAGACCACTACTGGGACAATGTAGATTTAACTGACCCAAGATTAGTGAGAGAACAAGCATTTCATAGAGTATTAGAAAAGTATTTGAATACGGTACTTCCACAAATTCCAGATACTATCGTGTATGAAGGCGGGGTACTTCTGGAGAAAATGGAGAACAACTATGACATGTGGAAATACACCTTACACCAGCTAACTTACCTTACAGAGACTAGCAAGGTGATGTGTATGGATAAGGCTTTCGTTTCTATAGTAAACAAGTACTACAAGACTGGAAAAGCAGACTGGTTAGATGAAGAAAAACTCAATAAAATCATAGAAGGCGCAGACAAGAAAGCTCCAACTCTTTGCGGAGAAGTAGCCCCTAACATCATCCTTCCTGATACAACTGGAACCAACTGGGTAGATATGCATAAGATAGATGCAGAATACTTAATTCTAGCTATTTGGGAACCTGGATGTGGACACTGTAAAAAGGAAATGCCTAAACTAAAAGATGTGTACGACAAGTATAAAGCTGAAGGTGTAAAAGTAGTAGCTATCAATAATGAGCTAGAAAATGACGACTGGAAGGAGTTTATCAGAGAAAAAGGACTAAACTGGATTAACATCAGTGACAATCCAGAAATCAATGATAGCGATAGTGCTAGAACACTCATCTTAGATGGTGTAACTACGCTGAACAGTTTGAACTTCCGTTCTCAGTATGATGTAACTTCAACACCTAAGATTTACTTGCTGAATAAAGACAAGGAGATTCTAGCCAAACAGCTTAACTCTGAACAGCTTGATGGCATGCTGGAGAATTTCACTGGAAAGGATGAAGAAGAACAAATACAAGAAGATTTAGACCAAGGCTTTATCAATGAAAATAACGCCCAAGAGAAGAGAAAGAAGAAAATAAAGTAAAGCCTTCCGATAAAAAATAGAGAAGCGCCTCATGTTTATGAGGCGTTTTTTATTTTCGATAAATGAGTAATAAGCTTGCGCTCACATATAAAGATGCTCTAGTAGGTAGTCATAGCATAGCTAAGGTAAAGGATGTGGCCCTTGAAATTAAATCTAAAAGACAGATAGATGCACTGTTAGAATTAGTGAGCGAAGAACACGACTACCCGACTCCAGAAGCAGCGGTGTGGACTATAAGACATGCTCTTGACCACTGTAAACCTCATCATAAATACATAGCACTGAAGCTAACAGATGAAATTCACACCATCCAGCGGGATTCTTATTTAAAGAATGTACTGGGAACACTAAAATCTTTAACTCTTCCAGAGGAAACGTATGGAGTTATAGCAGATGCTACACTATCATTTTTGGCTAATCCTACTCGTTCTAAAGCAGTTCATTATTACAGTCTAGAGCTTATGTTTACGCTGTGCAATGCTATTCCCGAACTCACCAGAGAATTTGTACTTACTGTAGATGAACTTCTTCCTCTAAGCAGCGAGCCATTTAAAAGAAAATATGCCCGATATAAAAAATCCCTATCCAACTGATTGAATAGGGATTTAAAAATTCTATTTAATTCTTTGAAACTAGTCTTTCAGAATCTCCAGTTTTTGAGTAAGAACTTCTCCAGATACAGAAGTCAATCTCAATACATAAACTCCATTAGCCAGCTCTGATGTATCTAAGATCGTTTCACCTTCAAAGCTTCCAGACTTTACAAGTCTTCCTGCTCTGTCATAAACACTATAGCTTTCTAAGCTATGATTCGGGCTGCTTACTCTCACTTCAGTAGAAGCTGGATTAGGGAAGATGGTTAAATCATTAGCTTGTGGTTCATTCACACTAACTATTGGCTCCACACCTATTCCGAAAACTCCAACTCCTGAAAAATCTACTTCAGCACTCCACACTCCATTTCCATCATTCGTAAGCGGAACGAAGAACGGTGTTAACCCTTGCTCAAAAGTTTCATTCTCTAGATGGATGATTCCAGGGTTTACATCTATATCTAAGAAGCCTGTTTCATCATAAATTTGAACGAGGACAGTTCCTAAATCACCTGTTTCATGGTAACCCCAGGTACGAGCTACTCTTCCTGTAAGGAATACATCATCTCCCCAAGCCCATTCAAGAGGCCCATTGTTCGTTCCCCAAAGTAAAAACTCTCCGTTATCCATATCTGAAGCCTGACTCATTCTGATGATTCCTCTTCCTTTAGCATCTCGGTGTTTATCATATTCTGTAGTTTGACCTATTCCAGCTACATCCTCATTGTAAAGTTCATCTTGGCTGTATCTGTCTAAGCCAT
>CAZTVP010000454.1:0-2731 GCA_964616995.1 uncultured Comamonadaceae bacterium | reverse complement strand
TTGTCGTATTCAAACTCTCCATACGGAGAACTGATGGTTAATTTTTTAGAAGGTGACTCTTCCACTCTGCCTACTATTTGCGCAGCTATACCAAAAGATTCAGAAGCATCTATAACTACTTGGGCGTATTCTTTAGGCAAGTACACTTCTAATCTGTGCCCCATGTTAAACACCCTGTACATTTCTTTCCACTCCGTGCCTGATTCTTTATGAATGAGTTCAAATAAAGGAGGAATCGGGAATAGATTATCCTTTATGATATGGACGTTATCTACAAAGTGAAGAACTTTAGTTTGAGCGCCTCCTGAACAGTGAACCATACCATGGATATGAGGTCTAATCTCCGAAAGAAGCTTCGCTATAACTGGAGCATAAGTTCTTGTAGGGCTAAGAACCAGCTTTCCTGCTGTAACTCCTAGCTCAGAAATTTCATCCGTAAGTTTAGTGGTTCCGGAATACACCAGATTCTCTGGTACTAAAGGGTCGTAGGTTTCTGGGTATCGTTCGGCTATCGTTTTATCGAACACATCATGTCTGGCAGATGTGAGCCCGTTACTTCCCATGCCTCCGTTATACTCGGTCTCATAGTTTGCTTGTCCAAAGGAAGATAAACCTACTATGACATCTCCAGCAGCTATATTTCCGTTATCTATGATTTGGTCTCTTCTAGTCCTAGCGAATGCAGTAAATCCTACATCTATCGTTCTTACTATATCTCCAACATCTGCCGTTTCTCCTCCTGCTAGTTCTATACCTACTCCTAATTCTTTGAGCTCTTCTATGTAGGATTGAGTTCCTTGGATTAGTTCTTTTATAACCTCACCTGGAATTAGGTTTTTATTTCTTCCAATGGTAGAGGACAACACGATGTTATCTGTTATTCCCACACAGATTAAATCGTCTATGTTCATTATCATAGCATCCTGAATGATGTTTTTCCAAACAGAAACATCACCAGTTTCTTTCCAGTATGCGTAGGCCAAAGAAGGCTTGGTCCCCGCTGTGTCAGCATGCATTACGTTACAATACTCAGCATCTCCTCCTACTAAATCGGGGAGAATCTTACAGAATGCCTTAGGGAACAACCCTTTGTCTAAGTTCTTAATAGCGGCATGGACATCTTCTTTTCCTGCTGAAACGCCTCTTTGTTGGTATCTATTTTCTACTGCCATAATGGTGGACAAAGGTAATTTAATGAACTGAATTACTTCCTGTGATTTCTAAAAACCAATTCACTAATGTCTTTAGTTATTCACTAGCGGTGCAATGCAAGAAAAAAGGCCCAACATTACTGCTGAGCCTTTCTAATTTTATAAAGTTTTATCTATTCCTTAGGGACATAATCGAACCTTAGGATTGAGAACTCTGTTCTTCTGTTTTTCTGGTGACCAGCTTCCTTTTCTTCTTCAGTAGCCATGGCTGCTATCTGAGCATCAGTAACTAGCGGTCTTTCCTCTCCAAAACCTTTCGATTCTAATCTGTCAGCTGCAATACCTTTAGAGATTAGGTAGTCTTTACAGGTTTTAGCTCTTTTATCTGATAGGCTTTTGTTAGCAGCATCTCCACCTCTGGTATCCGTATGAGCCTCTAACTGGATTACAAGGTTAGGATTCTTCTGAAGAAGTTCAAGTAGATAATTCAAGCTATCTGCTGAGTTCACTTCATTATTGATTTGTAAATCCCATTTTCCGAAATCATATCTCACTTCAGGAAATGAATAAGCTGTCTCGAGGATAATAGGCTCCAAGAAATATTCCTTAGCAAAAGTTGTACTGTTGGTTAATCCGATAGTAGAGAATTTATCTCCAGCTGCTATGTATCCTTCCATGCTGATATCAGCAGTGTAAGTCGTTTCTTCAAGTAATTCTCCATTATTCAAAGTAACTCCACCATTGCCATCAGCAGATAAATCATATGAAGAGTTATCGGTTCCATTCACTATTACTTTAGCTCCTGGAATAGGCTCTCCTGTTTTAGCGTCATAAACTACTGCGTCTAAGATGAACTCAAGTGGTGGCATTTTGAATGAATAAATATCATCCATTCCTTTTCCTCCTGGTCTATTAGAAGAGAAATATCCTTTGTCTTCTTCATTTTCATACACAAGTCCAAAGTCGTCAGAAGACGTGTTTAGGGGATATTCCATGTTAGTAATTCCTGACCAAGCCATTTCACCGTTAGGCTCAGCTCTAAAGATGTCTAAACCTCCGTATCCAGGATGACCGTTAGAAGCAAAGTAAAGTGCTCCATCTTCTCTAATGAATGGGAACATTTCATCTTCTTCTGTGTTTATTTCTGCACCTAGATTTACTGGTTCTCCCCAAGTATCAGCTCTTTTATCAAAAGTTACATAGTATAAATCTTTACCGCCATAACCACCTTCTCTATTACTAGCGAAGAGCATGAATTTACCTTCTACATCCATAAAAGGATGACCGATTGTAGTAGAATCGTCTCCTTCAGCTTTTAGTGGAATAAGATTAGGAGCAGCATAATTTTTTCCTTGTCTTTTAGCCCAGTAGATATCACATCCAAATCTATCGTTATCAGAAACCTCACATCTGGTGAAGTACATGATGTCTTTCTTTTTAGAAAAAGAAACTACACCTTCATGGCTTTCAGTATTTACAGTGTTGTTTAACACCTTAGGCTGATCCCATTTTCCTTTTTTATCTCTTTTAGTAACGAAAAGGTCTGAGAAGTCTTCTCCAGTGATAGGATCTGAATCTCC
>CAZTVP010000453.1:0-2752 GCA_964616995.1 uncultured Comamonadaceae bacterium | reverse complement strand
TTTCGAGTACATTCAAGCCTTTGGTTATTTCGCCAAACACTGTAAATTCTCTATCTAAGTGTGGAGTTCCACCTAGTGTTTTGTAGGTGTTCTTCTGGTCATCTGAATAAGTTAAACCGCTCTCTTTTTGTATGTTATAAAGCTCGGCTCCACCTGCTTTTCTACCATGAACTATATAGAAGTCATAAGGTTCTGAGAGCTTATCGGGATTTTCTTCCATGTGTCTGGCCAGTGCTAATGCTCCTTTTTTGTGAATGTAATGGGTCTTTATTTCAGCGGGAATCTTGTAATCTCCTAGCAGAAATCGCTGAGTGGCCTTGGCTTCCTCTTGCGAGTTTCCACCTTGCACTACATGGTTTTTCTTTATTCGAGTGAGTTCTACTTTAGAAAAGTACTCTTGTTCTATCAGATGTAAAAAACTGGCTCTATGGAGTGGAGTGTCCTTGTAGAGTACGAATTCCATTTCTCCCATAGGTGTAGTTACTTTTACTTTATTGGCCTTATTTTTTTGACCGTATTCAGTCAGGTATTCTACGCAGTTTCTTTCGGTAAGTCTAGTGTATTCTGGAAAGTACTCTTTCTTAAGACTATCTGCATTTAACTCCGTTTCATTTTGCACCGCAGAAGAATCGTTGACAGAATCATTAGACGAATTAGGTGTTTTAGCATCATTTCCACAGGAGACCAAGGCCAGTAAAAAAAGCGAATAAAGTATGTTTTTCAGCATGGTGCTAAGATACTGTTTCAGTAGTTCCACGTAAATAGAATATGCTCTAGCTGTTTTACTTTTGTGTGTATTCAGTTCAGGAGAAATTGAAATTTGCAGTAACGGACATAGAAACCACAGGAGGCGGCCCGTCCATACGGTCTATTACCGAAGTTGCGGTCATTATTACTGATGGACAAGAGATTCTGGATGAATATCAGTCGCTCGTGAATCCGCATACTTACATTCCGGAGTACATCACTGCACTTACAGGTATTACGAATGAAATGGTATCCACAGCTCCGAGTTTTGAAGAAATAGCTGAGGAATTATACAGCAAGTTTGAAGATGCCATTTTTGTGGCGCATAATGTAAACTTTGATTATTCGTTTCTAAAAGCTGCTTTTGAAACATTGGATTATAGTTTCAATAAGAAGAAACTTTGCACTGTAAGATACAGCCGAAAGCTTTTTCCTGGACAGTCTTCTTACAGCTTAGGAGCATTGTGCAGAGCTTTTGAGTTTCAGAATGATAATCCTCACCGAGCCATGAATGATACACTCATGGCATTCAAACTACTTCAGAAAGGTCTTCAAGCAGATGAAGAACACTCCGAGCTAACGGACTTTCTAAAAAATGGGAGAGGAGATGCATTCCTTCCTATGCATTTAAACAAGGAAGAATACCACCAACTGCCAGAACGTCCAGGAGTGTATTATTTTAAAAACACCAGCGGAAAAGTCATTTATGTAGGCAAGGCCAAGAACATTAAGAAACGAGTGAGGCAGCATTTCAGCGGTAAGCTCAAGTCCAAGAAAAAACAGCAGCTCATAGCAGAACTGAAAAGCATAGACTATCAGTTGGCTGGTAATGAATTGGTAGCGGCACTCATAGAAGACAGGGAGATTAAAAAACTGTGGCCTAAGTACAATAGCGCTCAAAAACAGTTAAGAAAAAAGTACGGAGTATTCTCTTATGAAGATAGAACTGGAGCCTTAAGATTAGCGGTGCAAAGCACAAAAGGATACTCCAAACCACTAGCGTCATTCAACTCTACGTTTACCGCCAGAAAATGGCTATTTGAGTTCAGAGAAAAGTATGAGCTGCCTTATGAACGACTAGGATTACCAGTGCTAGGAGAAGAACCAGAATGTTCTACAGCTGAGGCTAATCAGCTATTAAAAGAAGCACTCCACAGTTACCAAGAAGAATCTGAGAGCTATGTCATCATAGGAAGTGGAAGAAATAGAGCAGAACACACACTTATCTTAGTAGAAAACAGCGAATTCAAAGGATATGGTTTCGTAGAAGAAGAACAAGTGAGTCTATCTTCTTTAGATGATATCAAAGACCACATAGAAGTTATGAGTCACTCCGAATTCAGTATTTCAGTGATCAATTATTTCATGGAACAGAAAAAAGCCGGGAAGGTGGTTCAGTTGTAGAATGTAGTCTAATCTCGTCTCATATTAATTGAATGACAAAAGAAAGGACTATGCGAACGAAGTTTAAATGAAACGTGAAAGCTAAACCAAACAAAAAACCCACTCAGACTTTCTAAGTGGGTTTCTTTTAACGTTTTTATATTCTGGTTTAGTTCAGTACCATACTAGTTGTATCTAAGAATTTAGAATTTCTAGTACTTAGCGCTTTACTGAAACCAAGAATGTTGTTTACTATGTCTTTTCTAGGAGAGAGTAGTTCGTTTGTGCTTTCTGCTCCCATGATATCTTGTATTAACTTTTTTTCTTCTCTGGAAAAGTCGGCCAGTTCATCTAAAGTAAAATTCACCATATAAGTTATTTAAGCATTTCAGTAGTATTAACGTAGGTAGTTCTGGCTTATTGTGAATTTTAGACTGAAAAAAAGCATTAGGCATAAAAAAGCCCTGAATATCAGTCTATTCAGGGCTTAAAATTTTAAAAGGAGAACTTAATTACTTCTTAATTCACCAGTAAATTAATGTTCTTCTTATCTACTATTTTTCTGAGGTTGATGAGCGCATATCTCATTCTACCTAGTGCGGTGTTTATACTAATATCTAGT
>CAZTVP010000452.1:0-2754 GCA_964616995.1 uncultured Comamonadaceae bacterium | reverse complement strand
TGTGGAACGGATATGGGAGGATTTTTAGCTCCAGACCCATGTAATAAACTTACGATTTGCGGACCTGGTTTCTACTACATAAAGGATTTCACTAGCGGGTCGCTGGCAGATGGAGAATGTATAGACATCGCCATCCCAAATAAAGTAGGAGATTATGATGTGCTTCTGATTCCTGTTGGAGGTTCTATGGATATTTTATATTCTACTAATAAAGCTGCTTCTGCACCGAAGTGTTATCGTGTAGATGAGGACGGTTGTAATCTAGAAGAGTGGGATTGGACCAGACCTAAGAAGAGTGTTTTCAAAATGACAGACCCCTGCAATCTTGGATGGGAAGGAATTAGATACGATCTATGTGATGAGACTTTCAGCTTAATTTCCACAGGTTCTTTAATGGATGCAGAATTTGGAAATATGACGTCCAGTGGTTTTGATGTATTTGATCTGCCGCCAGGATGTTACAACTTAAAATTCAGAGCTGATGATTGTTTTTACCCTTGTCAAGAATTTTCAATTTTAAATGTTGATCAAGATACTCCAGAACTCAGTGGAATAGTAACCGATGAATTCTTTAGTTTTTCAGTGGATGTAGCTGAATGTATTTATGGATGTATGGATGAAAATGCACTTAATTACGATATCAACGCTACAAGCCCTTGTTTTGGAGATAACTCCTGTTGTGAATTTCCTCCTCAGAATAATACATGTAATAATGCAATTCTCTTAGAAGCTCAAGTTGAACACGAATGGAATACTATCAATGCGGAGGCTTCAGTTATAAGTTGTATTGCCGACCCTGCTCCTGATTTATGGTATAGCTATACTAGTTTATGCGATATGAGATTTACCTTATCCACGTTTTCTAACCAGCATTCAATGATTCAAGTTTATGAAGGATGTCCTGATGGAGATGGACAAGAAATCTACTGTCCTGAACCTAATACAAGTCCTTTGAATAAAATAACTATTGACGGAAGAGAAGGAATTACATATTACTTTAAGCTTAGCACGGATTCTAATATCAGCAATACTGGTAGCGGAAAATTAGAACTGACCGAAGATGGATGTGTAGGATGTACAAATCCAATAGCAGAAAACTATGATGAAAATGCCGATTTAGACAATGGGCTATGCTTATGTACAGAATGCCCGGGGGACTTTGATGGAGATGGAGCGGTCAATATCAGTGATTTAGGTGGATTTCTAGGTGCTTTTGGAAGTTCTTGTTTCCCTCTTGAAGATTAATTAAGTTAGGAAAGAGATTTTCAGTTGAGAATTATAAACAGAACTCCTAGGTTCATTAACTTCGTCTATCATGACGAATAACGATATTTTAAAAAAACTCAGGGTAGCTCTTAAGTATAGAGATGATGATATCCAGCGTATTATCAGACTAGGAGGAATGGAAGTCTCTAAAAGTGAGCTGGGAGCCATCTTTAGAAAAGAAGACCATCCGAAGTATAAATCCTGTGGAGATCAGATTCTAAGGAACTTTTTAAACGGTTTAGTCATTGAAAAAAGAGGTCCAATGCCTAAAAAAGAGAATAAACCTAAGTCCAATCCTAGATTTAAAAAATTGTAAACCAAAGGTTTAAATTAAATTTTAATTAAAAAATTAACGTTCGTTAAACTTTTTGGATAGTTAGCCGTCTAACTTTTAATGAGTAACTTTAGTTACTGTGAAAAAACGAGCTTACATGTCCAAACCTCTCACTATTCAAGACCTCAAGCAGACCACTGTAGAAGATCTTAAAAAAAGAATTCCTGAACTCAGAAACATACCTCAGAAGCCTCCTTCCTCTCCCGCTTCTCCAGCACCAGCTCCTCCGCCAGAATCTGGTTTAGAGCCATACACAGGAGAATGGACTCAGAGAGAAGCCAAGCACTTGCTGAACAGGACTATGTTTGGCGCTAATCTTGAGAATATCAACCTTACTATAAGTCAAGGTCTAAATACCAGTGTGGAAGCTCTTTTGAGTGATTATGAACTTCCATCTCCGCCTATAAATACACTTGGAAACTTTAATGTGCCTGTAGGTGAAACATGGGTAAATGCTCATCTTACAGCTGTAGATCAAGTGGTTACCAGAGCAGCTTCTTTAGCTTCATGGAACATAGGTCTCATGCTGAATCAAGAGTACAGCATAAGAGAGAAAATGACACTTTTCTGGCACAATCACTTTGCGGTACAAGGTGATGTGGTAGAAGACCCGAGATTCATGTATGAACATGTTATGATTCTACGTGAGCATGCCCTCGGAAATTACAGGGAATTCTGTAAAGTGATCACGACTGATCCAGCCATGCTGCGTTTCTTGAATGGAAATCAAAACTTTAATGTAGCTCCTAATGAGAATTACGCTAGAGAGCTTTTTGAACTATTCTCTATAGGAAAAGGAGAGCTAGCAGGGCCAGGAGATTACACCACTTACACAGAGGCTGATATAGCCGCTGCAGCTAGAGTACTCACGGGCTGGGTAGATGTAGGTTTTGGTAGTCTTACGCCAGGTGAGGAAGTAGGTGTTCAGTTTTATCCTGAGTTACATGATGTGGGCTCTAAAGAATTCTCAGAGCGTTTTAATAATACGGTTATCAATAATCAAGGAGAAAATGAGTACGAAGCTCTTGTAGATATGATATTTCAGCAGGAAGCTTGTGCTAGATTCATCTGTAGAAAACTTTATAGGTTCTTCTGCCATTACATCATAGATGATGCAGTAGAGCAGAATATGATAGAGCCTATGGCTAATGTGC
>CAZTVP010000451.1:0-2754 GCA_964616995.1 uncultured Comamonadaceae bacterium | reverse complement strand
AGTAAGATGGGTATGTGATGGTTCTCCTAACTTTAAAATGGAAGAGACCACTAAGAAGGCGAAAGGAACAGATATAGTGCTTCACATAGCAGATGATTCTACTGAGTTTTTAGAAGACAGCAGAATCTCAGGAATTCTAAATAAGTACTGTAAATTCCTTCCAGTACCGGTAAAATTTGGAACCAAGACCATTCAAGTAGATGACCCTTCAGGAGAAAAAGACGAGAACGATAAAGTAAAGCAGGTTTCTAAAGAGGTAGATAACATCATAAATAATCCTGTTCCAGCTTGGACTAAAAAACCAGCAGACCAAAAAGATGAAGACTATTCTGCATTCTACAGAGAGCTTTATCCGATGGAGTTCAATGACCCGTTATTTCATATTCACCTAAATGTAGATTATCCATTTAACCTAACTGGAATCCTTTATTTCCCTAAGTTAAAGAATAATGTAGAGGTTCAGAAGAATAAGATTAATCTCTATAGTAATCAGGTGTTTATTACTGATAATGTTGAGAACATAGTTCCTGAATTCTTGACTCTTCTTCATGGTGTTATAGACTCTCCTGATATTCCGCTAAACGTATCCAGGTCTTATCTGCAGGCAGATGGAAATGTTAAGAAGATTTCTAGTCACATAACTAAGAAAGTAGCAGACAAGTTGGCTTCTATGTTTAAGAATGACAGAGAAGACTTCCAGCAGAAGTGGGACGATGTGAAAGTATTCATAGAATACGGAATGCTTACTGAAGATAAGTTCTATGACAAAGCAGAGAAATTCGCGTTGTACAAGAACACAGCTGGAGAGTATCATACGTTCGAAGAATACTTTGAGAAGGTAAAAGAAACTCAAAAGAACAAAGACGGCAAAACCATTCTACTATACACTTCAGACCCGAAGGAGCAGCATTCATTCGTGAAAAGAGCTACAGATAAAGGTTACGAAGTGCTTGATTTCGAAGGGCCGTTGGTAAGTCATTTAATGAGTAAGCTGGAGAGCAAGCATACAGATGTGCAGTTTGCCAGAGTAGATGCCGACACCATAGATAAGCTCATTCAGAAAGATGAAGAGCAGCCATCTGTACTTTCAGAAAAGCAGATAGAAGAGCTTAAGCCGCTCATAGAAGCCGAAGTGGAGAAAGAAAAGTACATGGTTCAGGTAGAGAGCATGTCGGCTTCAGATTCTCCTATGATAATTACACAAAGTGAATTCATGCGCAGAATGAAAGAACAGCAGATGACCGGTGGTGGAGGAATGCAAATGTTCGGAGCTATGCCAGATACTTACAACTTGGTAGTAAATGGTAACCACCCGCTTATCTCTAAAATCTTAGATGAAAAAGTGGAGGGAACCCGTTCAGAGCTTATCAAGCAGACCGTGGATTTAGCACTATTGGCACAGGGATTATTAAAAGGTGAAGACCTTACTAATTTCGTTTCTAGGTCTGTAGAGCTTATCAAGTAATTTATTTAGATATATTTAAGGCGTTGCAGTGGGAGTACTCAGATGTTCAAACCATCTAGTACTTTAATGCAACGCTTTTTTTAACTCAACCAAAATCAATGAAAAAATTTCTTCCTTTACTGGGACTTGTAGGAATAGTGCTAATCATCTTTTTAATCTTTTACCTTTGGGGTGGAAGTATCTATGATGGAGCCATCTCTAAACAAGAAACTGTTGACCAAGAATGGGCAGATGTTCAAGCCCAATACCAGCGTAGAGCAGACTTAATTCCTCAGTTAGTGGCTACCGTAAAAGGAGCTGCTGAAAATGAGAAAGAGATTTTAATCAGAGTTACTGAGGCTAGAGCAGGCATAACGCAGCAGAGTACTTACACTCCTCAGCAGTTTACGGATAAAATCTCTGAAGGAATTCAACAAGCTGAGAATCCTACAGAAATAATTCCTGTGATAGGAACCATGAGAAGAGGAAGGAATTTCCTCATGGAAAACTATCCAGAAATTAGCACCACAGAGAATTTTAAAATGCTTCAAACACAACTAGAAGGAACTGAGAATAGAGTAGCTGTGGCAAGAGAAAATTATAATGCAGCAGTGCAAGATTTCAATTCCCACGTGCGAGGATTCTTTAGGTCTAAAGCATTGGGAATGTTAGCGGAAGAAGGAGAATTCGCTAAGAGAGAGCCATTTACAGCTGACCCTGAGGTTCAGGATGCACCGGATGTGAACTTTGCAGATTAATGAGTGCCAGAGATTTTTTCGCAGAAGATGAAAGAGCAGAGATAGAGAAAGCTATCTCAGAAGGAGAAAAGCGCACTTCTGGAGAAATTCGTGTGCACCTAGAAAATCACTGTGACGAAAAAATCTTAGACCATGCTGCATGGATTTTTGAAGAATTAGAAATCCATAAAACAGAACGTAGAAATGGTGTGCTCATTTATATAGCTGTTGAGGATAAGACCTTTGCTATCCTAGGAGATGCTGGCATAAATGAAAAAGTACCTGAAGGCTTCTGGGATAAGACGAGAGATCAGCTTCAGGAGCGTTTTAGTCAAGGAGAATTTAAAGAAGGCGTGATTCAAGCCATAGAAACCATTTCATCTGATTTAACTGCTCATTTTCCCATAGAAGCTAATGATGTAAATGAGCTTCCGAATGAAATATCCATCAGTGATGAGCCTAAAACTGATTCAGATGCTTAGGAGTTTTCTGATGGTGATAATGGTGTTTTGCACCGCATTAACCCAGGCTCAGCTAGAAGACTGCTTGCCTGAAAAACCAAGTGCTAACACC
>CAZTVP010000450.1:0-2758 GCA_964616995.1 uncultured Comamonadaceae bacterium | reverse complement strand
TGTCATATGCTCCAGGTTCATTAAACTCTTGAATAACGTAGTTCTCTTGTAATACTTGGTTTCCATCAGGCATGATCCAGTCCACATCTGAAGTGGTGAAAGCAGAATCTATTTCAAACTCCCATACTCCACATTCTATTTCTGCGGCATAAATTTCACCCGAGCATGGTGCGCAGATATCTGTTTCTAGTGAAAAGCACTGTGTAAACATGTCTCCACAGTCTAGATCAAAATAATCTACGCATACTTGATAAATTCCGGGCTGAGTGTATTCATGTATAACTTCAATTTGTTCGTTAAAAGGAACTTCTTGAACGGTTCCATCACCAAAATCCCAGATGGCAAACTCCACTGACCAGTTTTCACCTAAGCTAAATAACCAAGTTCCGCACTCAAGATTTTCGTAACTCAGGGGTTCTTCACACTCCTCTAGGCAGCTTTCTAAGTAGATAGGATTACAGAACTGCCCAAGCTCAGTGCTTCCCATTAGATTATAGAGAGCGCATACTTCATATGTCGTATTAGATTCACCTACGAAGTATTCAGCACTGAATGAACTCCCAGCCATTATAGGCAGTGGTGATGTAAAGTCATAAGTTTCTCCATCTATAATAACAGATGAAAGAAACAAGTCGTTTTCAGCTTGAACATTTAGGTGTATCCATCCACAAGACGGCTGGTCGTAATCGAAGTAAATATTACCTTGAGCTGAGGTAAAAAATTGAGCAAGTAAGCAGAGAAAAACAAGGGCAGAAGTTTTAAGATTCTGCATATGAGTATTGTTAGTTTTCTGTTAGTTAGACCTTTCAGAAACTAAAACTGTTGCAGGGAATCAAAAAATTAATCTACAAATCTTGGGTCGGCTTCCATGACCGTGCCGCAGTTAGTGCAGGTTCTGAGCGTTTTACTGCCATAAAACTTTTTAAACCTTGGGAGGAAATCATTCTCAATGTTAGAAAGCTCAAAATATGTTTCATGTAGTTTATGGTTACAGTTATCACAGAACCACATAAGGCCATCTTTCATGCCTTTTCCTTTTCTCACTCTTTCTATTACAAGCCCTATAGAATCCTTATGCCTAATAGGATTATGGGGAATGTTTGGCGGAAGTAAAAACATATCTCCTGGGCCTAAGTTGACCTCTTCTGGTTTTCCGTTTTCTTGGATTTTTACGGTAATATTTCCTTCTAATTGATAGAATAATTCTTCGGTTTCGTTAAAATGATAGTCTTTACGGGCATTCGGCCCAGCTACCACCATTACTATGTAATCAGACCCTTCAGGATAGAGGTTCTTATTTCCTACAGGTGGTTTGAGTTTATCTCTGTTTTCTTCCAGCCACTTGTCAAGGTTAAAGGGTTTTCTGATACTCATTTTGGATTCGGGTTTGTATTGCACCGCTAAAAATAACCTCTACTTAAGAATAATTCTAAATTTCTATAATCAATTCTAATTTTACATTCTAGTCATTTATCTATTTAAGAGACTTAGTAATTTAGAAGTATGATAAACAAAAAAGTAGAAAAAGCGCTGAATAACCAAGTAGTGGTAGAAGCGGAATCATCTCAGGCTTACTTGGCTATGGCTGTGTGGGCGGAGTGTAATGGATATAATGGAATAGCTAATTTCTTATACGACCACTCAGATGAGGAGCGTATGCACATGCTTAAATTGGTGAAGTTCATAAACGAGCGTGGAGGAAAAGCTGTAATTCCATCACTTAAGAAGCCTAATACTTCCTTTAAAGGAGTGAAAGATATATTTACTACACTTCTCAAGCATGAGGTAAACGTAACTAAGGAGATAAATGAAGTAGTAGATGTATGCTTAGGTGAGAAGGATTACACTACGCATAACTTTATGCAGTGGTATGTGAGCGAGCAGATTGAGGAAGAGGCACTGGCCAGAACCATCATGGATAAGTTAGAGCTTATAGGAAATGATAAAGGAGGTCTTTACTTATTCGACAGAGACCTAGAGACTATGGCAGGAGCTGAAGAAGGCGGAGAATAAGCGAGAGTTAATAATAAGAAAATTAAAAGGGGAGTCATGTGACTCCCCTTTTTAGGTTTATGTTATCTGCGGTGCAATGCGTTTATTCTACTCCTGAACCAACACCTTCTCAGAAATAGAACCTGTGCTAGTTTCATACCTTAGAATATAGATTCCCGGCTCTAAATCATTTCTATTTAGCTCTAATGATTTTTCTTTTTCACTTTCCACGGTTCCAGTCCATAAAGATTTAATCTTTAAACCTTGGGTGTTATAAAGAGCTAGTTCTCCTGGAAGTGTGGCTTCTGAGTTCAGTTTTACTTCAGATTTGGTTACTAAAGGATTAGGAGTTACTGAAAGCTGAATGATTTCGTGGAAATACTTTCCAGCTAAACTTTGCTCTGTCAGAGGCTGCTCAGCTATTATAAATTCATCAGCTTGCAATTCTTCGAAGGTGATAGTTTGTGTATGAGAGGTCTCATTACCAGCACAGTCCACAGCACTCCAGCTTCTTTCTACGTAGAATCTCGGGCAGCAGTCTAAATCAAAGGCTAAGTCACCAGCTCCAGAAACTTCTACCAAGTTGCCTCCTCCATCTACTAGCGTACCTTCATAATACATCCATCCTCCTACTCCGTATTCCGCATTTACATTAGCTGCGGCATGACCTAGCTGGAAACCATAATATAAGATATCTGGTGCATGAGAAAGTTCTAGAGATGCTCCTTCCCAGTCGCCATATCCAGTTAGTGTTCCACTTTCTAAA
>CAZTVP010000449.1:0-2759 GCA_964616995.1 uncultured Comamonadaceae bacterium | reverse complement strand
AATACTTTTGGTTAGTCCTCTAACCTTGTCTTCACTTTTTCAGCTCTTCTTTTGCGCAGCTTGTCTTCTATTTTAGCCAGCTTTATGGTTTTTTCTGTTCCTAAAACAGGCAAACACTTCTCGGTAAAGTTGAGTTTTTCTGAACTCAGTTTACATTCCAACTCAGATAGTTTGGTTAAAGTGTTCAGAAGTTCTCTGTCACTAGTCACTCCAGATTCTAGCTTTCTTTTTTCTTGGCGGATAGAACGCTTTAGGTTTTTTCTGCTGGCTTCATAAGAATGATACAGCGGCCAGAAATCTTCACCTTCTTCTTCGGTAAGCGCCACTTCTTCTGTTATAAACTGAATCTTAAGTGCTTCTAATTGGGCTTTTTTAGTCTGATTATTCTGAGCGAGCGCTGAAAAACTCCAAAACCCAATAGCCAGTATGATTACTATTTTTTTCATGTGTAATGTCTTTTTAAATGTCATATAAATCTTCAGTAAGTGCTTCTAACATGTCTTCATCTTCTATGAGAAAATCTATAGCTTCATCAGAACTAGTAAGAATTTCAGTAGTGAACTCCTCATTAGAAGCATAAATTTCTGCTAGGTCTTCCCATTCTAAAAGTTCTAGGTTTTCATCATCTGTTAAGTTCATTTTGGCCAGTAGCTCTTCTGAAGAGTTAGAAGCTAAAGGTGCATCTCCTGAATTTAACAGCGGCACTATACTGAGTACTATTAAAGCTACTGCTGCCGCTGAAATTATGGGATAAATAATTCTTTTTAATTGAACCACTCTAGTCTGCTTGTAATTCTCTTCACCTATAGATTCGAAGTAATCAGCAGGAGTCTCTAACCCATATCCTTTATAAAACTTAGCTTTTAATAGTTTCTCAGTTTCAAAGGTTTCTACTTCTGCTAAGACAGCTTTTTCTAAGTCTGAGAAATAACCCTCAGGAATACCTAATCCTTTATGTTGTTTATGATTCATTAGTGAGAAGGATTTTTAGCTTTTTTACTGCTAGGTGGTATGATGCTTTTAAAGCGCCTTCTGATGTTCCAGTGACTTCTGCTATTTCAGCGTAAGAAAGGTCATCAAAATATTTCATATTAAACACCAAGCGTTGTTTTTCAGGAAGTGTAAGTAATAGCGTATAAAACTTCTCCAGCTCTTCATCTCCATTGAAGTAAACATCTGCTTTTAGTTCTGAGAAAAGATGTTCATTCAGCTCAGAAGTGTTCAGTCTTCTTTTCTTTTTTTGAAGAAAGTTCAAGCTTTCATTCACGGCTATTCTATGAATCCATGTGCTGTATGTGCTTTCGCCTTTGAATTTATCCAAGCTTTTCCACACTTTTAAAAAGACTTCTTGTGTAACGTCATTGGCATCTTCATGAACTAATACCATTCTTCTAACCAGCCAGTAAACTTTTTCTTTTTCAGAAGATAGCAACTCAGAGAATGTATCCGATTTGGACTTGTGGATGTTATGTTTTGCAACGCTTAAAATCAATTCCTTACAGAATTAGACCCTAAATCTAGAAAAAGGTTTAATCTAAAGCAGAAAAATATTCGGAGTTAACTCAGTCCCGGATGAGATTGACTATTCCTCGTTTGACTTTAGGAAAGCCATTGTGCTGTTCTGTATATGAAAGCAGATAGATGTATGGTGCTGTGGGCATCATTCTGCCATTGTCATTTCTGCCGTCCCAAGTCACTTCAGGCTCTTTAGATTCCCAAATAATATCTCCCCAGCGACTGAAAATCTGAAGGTGATAATCATAAGGCAAGCACTCGAAAACTATTCCGTACTCCTCATTTAAACCATCTCCGTTAGGTGTAAATGAGTTGGCTAAATGAACAGGACAATCACAGAAAATCCGATTTACTTTTACCGTGTCTGTAACCACAAAACAGCTATCATCATCTACTATTCTTACGTAATACCAGCCTGGATTAGGCACAGTAAAAAAACTATCTGGTGAACCATCACTCCACCTAAAAGAACCTTCTATAAATGACAAGTCGATTTCCATGGCTCTTCCTTCACAAAAATTAATTTCTTCTTCAGGAAATAGCTCTCCTGGAGGATAGCTGAACTCAACGAACATATTATCCGTGCTGGTGCCGCAATCATTAGTTACGCTTACACTATAGTCTCCAGTTTCTGTAATGGTCTGGAATGGACTGCTGCTACCCGTGCTCCAAGAATAAGAACTAGTGCTGCCCCCGCTAGTAGCATCTAAAGGAACCGTACCACCACATACTGCTGTATCTGGTCCCAAATCTAAATCTGGAGGTGACAGATAGGAAATAGTGATTTCGTCTGATGTGATAAAACAGTCATCCGTAATCTGGACGCTGTAAGTTCCTGCGGTATCAGCTAAAAATGTTGGTGCCGTAGAACCATCACTCCATACGTAGGAAGCATTGGCACCGAGTGCTTCTAGGAGCAGAGACTCACCGAAGCAAATGATAGTATCCGCTGTTACGTTGAGTTCAGGTTCTGGATTTACTATTACTTCTACTTCGTCACTTACAGAACCGCATGTGTTACTGACATCTACACTTAGGTTTATGGAATTACTTATTTCTACAGAAGAAGAGGTAGCTCCATTACTCCACGCATAGGATGCTCCAGGAGATTGTGCGCTGAAAGTAGCCGTTTCACCATCACAGATTTCTATATCATTACCCAACTCTACCGAAGGTAGCATTAGGTTAGCTTGACAAAAATTGGCCAAGACCAGACTTCCTGTTTCCGTATAAAACACGAGCCA
>CAZTVP010000448.1:0-2766 GCA_964616995.1 uncultured Comamonadaceae bacterium | reverse complement strand
ACCTGCTCACAAATGGACCCACGTAGTAGTTAGTCATAAGGCTTCTAGACCAATGTTTGGTGGTAAGATTAAAAGGGTACGAATTAGAAAGAGAATAGGAGGAGCCTCTTCATCAAATTTAAGCATTCGTACATACTTAGGAATTGAGCCTAGTGAGGCTGGTGAGGCTGCCAACAGTAGGTCATTTTTAATGACTTTTGAAGAGAATACTTATGGCTGCACAGACGTGAACGCGTGTAACTACGACTTAGCGGCTACTTTAGACAATGGCACTTGCTTGTTTAATACTAACTGCTCAGAATGTGGTGGAGATGGAGGTGAATGCATAGGCTGTTTGGATGTGTCTGCTTGTAATTATAGTGAAAGCGCTTTTATTTCTGGAGACTGTGAATATGCAGACGGTTGCACGGATAGCTGCGCTATCAACTATAGAGAAGACGCAGTATGTGATGATGGAAGCTGCCGTTACATAGATTACCAGAATTATAATTTAACTACTATTCCATGGGTTCTAATTTTATCAGAAGATGGTGATTCAAGTGATCCAGATGACAATGCTGGAGGAGGAACGTTCATATTTGATGAAAGCACGACTAGTCCCACAGGAATCTCAGTATTCGTGGACAACATAGATGATGACTGCGATGGAATAGTAGATGAAGATGATGCCATAGATTCAGGGGACTGGCTCATATGCGGTGGAAACACTTTAACACTGAATCAAGCTGGCGATAATGTAATCAATGACATGGTGCTCACCTTCGATTCTCCTTCTACAGGTTCTGGATCATACACGTGTGGAACCAATCCTCCAGTTGAGTTTACAATAGAGCTCGAAGAAAAAGGCTGTACTGATTCATGCGCGATCAATTTTAAAGAAGAAGCCAATTCAGATGATGGAAGCTGTGAGTATGTGGATTTTCAGAATTATAATATCACTAGTAATCCGTACATCTTAATCCTCTCGGAAGATGGAAACTCAAGTAATCCTGATGACAACGCTGGGGGAGGGACTTTCATATTTGAATTTGATGATAGTGGAGCCAGTTCATCTCAGATTTCGGTTCAAGTGGCATGTATAGATAATGACTGTGATGGAGACATAGATGATGGAATATTCATAGACTCTAGTAGTTGGGGACTATGTGGAGGAAATACCCTCACTTTTAATCAAGAGGGAGAAAACACGATTAACGAAATAGAGCTGACATTTGACTCCTCTGCTTCTGCCTCTGGATCTTATACTTGCGGTGCAAATGAACCCATATCTTTTACTCTCGTTCCAGAGGTAAAAGGCTGTACAGATGAAACTGCTCCTAACTTTAATCCTGATTCCAATACGGATGATGAATCATGTGTAGTAGTGTGCTCTGGAGATTTCAATTTTGACGGTATAGTAAACGTAGGAGATCTGGGAGGCTTCCTTGGAGCCTTTGGGGAGAATTGTGAGTAGAAAATAACTGTTCTCTAATGGAATTCCCTGAGTATCATCTTCGGGGAATTCTATGAAAGATTAGTCTTATTGGCTTTAGACATTTGTACTAAACATAGATACAAATGTCATACGCTAGATTTTCATTCCTATTAATTCTCTTCGTTATTGTTCATTTCAGAGGTTTTTCTCAAGTTGAGTTTGCTTGTCCTCAATCAGTGGTGAACTATCAATTGACCGTAACAGGAGCCGCTGTAGCCGATATAGATGGTGATAATATCCAAGATGTAATAGCCACCGGAACTCAAAGCCTAGGACTTCAAAGCGGAACTAACTGGTACCGAGGAAATGGAAATGGTGTTATTCCTGGAGCCTACCCTATCTTCATAGAAGGGACTAATTGGGCACATACCATAATGGATGCTGACATAGATGGAGATAATGATATAGATATAGTAGCCTATGGTTATTCTAATGAAGAAAATGAATATCTCAGATGGTATGAAAATGATGGTTCAGGAGGATTTCTTAATTCACATATCATTCCTACAGAAGGTGACTTATTAAAAGTTTTAGTAGTAGATATGGATGGAGATGGTGATCAAGATATCCTTCAGCACATAGCTCTAGACGGACTCACTGGGAATACAAAAATTTTAGTATGGAATGAAAATGCAGGTAACGGATCTTTTCCAGAGGATCACTTGATTTATTCGACCAATTCACCTGAAACTTTTTCAAATATTCAAGCCGGAGATATAGATGGAGATTCAGATATGGATATAGGTGTTACTTTAAATGTTTCAGGAACTAACCTTGGATGGTTAGAAAACACGGGTGCTGATACTTTCAGTCTTTGGGGAATAAACATTTCAGATCCGTATATTAGAGATATTCATCTATCAGACATAGATGGAGATAATGATTTAGACTTCATCTGTGGTAGATTAAGTAGCCCTGGTGAGGTCACTTGGGTAGAGAATCTTTCACAGGGAAACTTTGCACCGCCAGTAACTCTATGGACTAATACAGATGCTTGGAACCCCTCCCAGCTTGGTAGTTTTGATGCAGATTTAGATGGCGACACAGATTTAATAGTAGCATATAGTCAAATGGGATATGCTTGGCTTGAAAATAACGGTAGTCAGCAGTTTACAGAACATCTTTTATATAGCGACACATCTCCAGCTCAGTGTCTAGAAATAGCAGATTTTAATGGAGACGCTTATCCAGATTTGTTTTTTGGAAGAGGTACAGGAGGTTCTCTCTTGTATTTTGAGAATACTACAGAGGTTATTTACGGATGCACTGCGCCATTGGCTTGTAACTACGAT